>JAFGRP010000091.1 GCA_016935075.1 Deltaproteobacteria bacterium
CGGACCGGGTTCCAGTGGATGTCGTAGTTGATCAACGTGTCGCAGTCCTGGAGGTTTTGCCCCTCGGAGATGCAGTCCGTGGCGATGAGAAAGTCGATCTCGCCCTCCTGCGGCAAGGAGCGGATCTTCCGTCGGTTCTTGGAGAGGGGCGAAAAATTCGTGAGGATGTGATTGTATTCGTTTTTCCCGAAGGTGGTCCGGTTCTCGACCGCGCCGCCGGTAACCAGGGCAATGTGGACGCCCAATTCGCTCCGCGCCCACTCCCGGAGCGCTTCGTAGAGGTAGAGCGCCGTGTCGGCAAAGGCGGTGAAGACCAGGGCCTTCCGGTTGGACCGACCGTCCCGCGTCGCGGCCGGGTGCAGGGCCTTTTCCCGGAGGAGATCCCGCAAGGCTGCCAGCTTGGCGTCCCGTGCCATCGTGACGGCGGCGGCCTCCTGGAGGAGGCTCGCAATCTGTTTCCGGTCCTTTTCCAGATCAGTCAGCCAAGCGTCCACGTCGAGGTCAACCAGGCTGAAGGTGGCCTTCTGGCCGACCTCCCATGCCTCCTCCGTCTCGGGATCGTCGTCTTCGACGGCGAGATCGTCCAGATCGACCGCTTCGGTCAGGGCCTGGTGGGCTTGGAAGGCGCGGAGTTTTTCTTCCAGGACTTCGATTTTGCTAACAGTTCTTTCCATCGACACGGCGAAGGAATGGACGCAGCTCTCCAGGCGCTTGAGGAAATTGACCTTCATCATCCCGATGAGGAACCGTTCCCGGCCCGCCTGGGTGAAGTTCCGGATCTTGAATTCATATTTTTCCCGGTGCTCCGGCCGGACGTACTTCGACGGGTTGAACAGTGAGAGCTCGTATTTCTGGATCTCCTCGTTCAGGCGGTCGTAAGAGATGAAGGCGTTTTCCGCGTCGATCCGCGGGTAGATGGCCTGCGGCTTCTCCCGGCGTGGGAATTCGCCGATTTCTTTCAAATCGTAGTATTGCCGGATGTGTTTCCGGGAACGGGCAATGGTCAGTTCGTCCAGCAGCTTGAAGAAGGCTGAATCCAGCCGCTCCATGAGATCGCGGATATCCCTCTCCTGCCGGCCGGACCAAATTGTGAAGACCGACTGGGCCGCTTTGAGCGTATCGCCGATGCTCCGAATCCGGATGGATTCCCGAAAGGCGTCGTCTCGCTCCTCGGTTACGAAGTAGATCTGGTTGCGAAGATCGCGGAGATTGTTGTTGACCGGCGTCGCGGAGAGCATCAGGACCTTCGTCTTGACCCCTTTTTTGATGATCTCCTCCATGAGTCGCTCATACCGACTGACCCGGACGACCCGCCCCTCCTCGTCCCGCTTCCCCTTCGTGTTGTTCCGGAAATTGTGGGATTCGTCGATGACGACGAGATCGAAGTTCCCCCAGTTGATTTGACCGAGATCGATATCGCCGGAACAACCGCCGTCCCGGCTCAGATCGGTGTGGCACAGGACCGTGTAGCTGAAACGGTCCTCCAGGAACAGATTGAGTTCGCTGTTGTTCTGGGCTTGGTAGATCGTCCAGTTTTCGCGGAGCTTCTTCGGGCACAGCACTAAGACGCGGTGGTTCTTGAGTTCGTAGTACTTCACGACAGCCAAGGCTTCGAACGTCTTTCCAAGGCCCACGCTATCGGCGATGATGCAGCCGCCGTGACACTCGATCTTGTTGATCGCCCCCTTCACCCCGTCCCGCTGGAAGGCGTAGAGGGCGGTCCAGATTTGGGTATCGAAGAGATGGAGCTTCCGGTCAAGGAGCCCACCCGTCTCCTGGTCGAGGAGAAACTTCTCGAAGATGTGGTAGAGGGTCTTGAAATAGATGAAATCCGGGGCGTTTTCCCGGTAGAGCTGGGCCAGGTAGCCGAGAACGTCCTCCTTGACATCGGCTACGAGTTCTTCGTCGTTCCAGAGCTCGTCGAACCAGTTCCTCAAGTCCAGGCGATCGCGGTCGTCTGTGACCTCCAGGTTCAGCTCGATGTTGGAGGTGACACCGTAACCGAGACCGCCGACGGTGAAGTTGGAGCTTCCCACAAGCGCTTTTTCGATGCCATTGTGGTTGATGTGGTAGAGCTTGCCGTGGAGGAGGTTGCTCCGCCGGATGGAACGGATGCCGACCTTCTCCCGGATCCAGTCCGCGCACTGCCGGGCGACGGCCTTCTGGCGCAGGCAGTTCTTCAGTTGGAGCCTTTCATCCTCAATCCGGTAGGCCTTCGTCTCCGTTCGGTCCGGGTCCAGATTTTTTACGAAACGGGGTTCGCCGAAGAGGAAGCGGAGACCGGCGATCTCTTCAAGCGGTTCTCTGAGCCGGGCATAGGCATAAATGGTGAAATAGGCGGAGACGATGGAGAGATCGGCACCCTTCCGGATGTGCTCTCGGAGGAAGTCGCCGACGTAGCCTCTCGTCCGGTTGTCCCGGATCGAAGACATCGGCAATGCCTGTGCATCTGACATCGGACATCTCCAAAGACGATACGGTGTATGAACGAACAGCACGATATTTCAGTGTATTCATACGCCTTAATCGCGGAGAGATCAAGAAATATTACGTTATAAAGGCCTGGACCGGGACCGCCGCAGCGGGAAAAACCCGGTCGTTCATAGGCTATTTCAGACGAAAGTCCACACGGCTGTTTTTGACCTTTTCTTTGGACGGCGGCAGCAGGAACTTCGTCTCGATGAGGAAGACCCGGTCCGGGGTCACCTCCCCGGACGCCAGGAGCGAGTCCCGGACATTCAGGGCGCGCTGCGAGGCCAGAAGGCGCAGATCGTCGTCCTTCACTTCAATGTGGGTCAGCATCAGTTTTTCCATTTCCGGAACCTGCAGAATCTTGGCCCGGCCGGCGGCATCCCTGGGTTTCGGAAACGGTTCCGCGTCATAGGCCATCTTCAGGACCCTTTCATATTCATCGGCTCCGATGACGACCTTCTCCAGCGGGACGGCCTCCTTTCCCTGCCGGATCTCATCCTTGAGCTTCTGCGCCTTCAGCTTGTTCCGGAAGTTTTTGTCCTTGAGGGTTTCGCGGTCTTTTTCGACATCCACATACCCTTCGACGTCCAGTTTCAGGGCGGGCCGCTCTTTCAGGGCCTTTGCAAGGGACTGAATCTTCTTGAGATCCGCCTCCGGCGGGAAAGCGCTTCCGTAATCGAATTCGACAAAGCTCATCTCCTCTCCGCCCCCGAAAAGGGTCCCCAACAGCGCGAAAGGGGCGGAGGCGGCCTTGGTGAGCAGATTGACAAGGACCTGAAGGACGATGCGCCAGATGCTGAATTGCGGATCGTCCAGATTCCCGGAAACGGGGATGTCCAGCTTGATCTGGTCGTTCCGGTCCTTGAGCAGCGAAATGGCCAGAGAGACGGGGAGTTTCGTCGCCTGGGGGCTCTCCACCTTTTCCCCCAGGTTGAACTGGTCGATGAAGATGTTGTTTATAGAATCCAGTTTCTTGCGGTCGATGAGATACTTCAGGTCAAAGGAAAGCTTTCCCTTCTGGATCGTATAGCCGATGTACCTCCCGGAGTAGGGGGTCATGGGGCTCAGATCCATGTCCTTGAAGGCCGCCTTGACGTCCACGAAGAGATCCTTTGCCAGCGGGTTGATCTTGCCGGTGATCTCCAGCGGGGCATAGCCTTCGAGCTTGCCCCGGATCTCCACATCCGCCCGGGTGGTCTCCATCGAGGAGAGGCCGGAGATGCGGCCGCCGAGCTCCACAAACCGGCCGGCGAAGTTGGGCTGGATGTACTTGTCCGTGAAGTCGATCTCGCCCCCCTGGAGGGTGACGGTGTCCAGCTTGATCTCGGGGGAAGCCTTCGTTGCATCCGCGGTCGATGGGGCCTTCTCTTTCACCTCGGCCGCAGCCGGCCCGGACGGGACCGGCGCGGCCTGTTTGGCGACCATCAGGTTCTGGAGATTCAGGGTTCCATCCTCCCGGACCAGGACCCGCGCAAAGAGACGGGTGAGGGCGATCTCCCGGATGTGGACGGACAGCGGATTGATCCCCGCGTCGATGCCGTTGACGTAAAAGGCCTCCCACTTGAGCAGATCGCCGGCCTGCGCCGCGTCGATGGACGCGAAGCGGGAGACGAGAACCTTTCCGGAATAACGGGTCTTGAGGCTGCCCGTCGCCGAATCGGCCAGGAGGTTCCCCGCGGCGGAAATCTTCCCGTCCGTTACCTTGATGTTGACGACATCGCTCAGGTAAGGCTGAAAAGTGGGGATATCCAGATCCTTCAGGTTCAGCGCCAGTTTCGTCGAGAGGGGTTCGACCGTCATCGGACCGGCGAGCGAAACTTTACCCTTTTTGGGCAGAGACAGGGTCAGGGACATCTTTCCCTCTTTGCCCGCCGCCGTGGAGATCCCGCTTGCCTGCAGGCGGATGTCGCCCAAGACCGCGTTGAAGGGATCGCGGGGACCGGCATCGGCAAAAGTGACCTTTCCCTTTTCCACCAGGAGATCATCGACATCCAACACGGTCTTTTCCCCGTCCTCTTTCTTGGACCCATCGTTGGGACCGGATGCCTCCCCGCTCCTGGTCCCTTCCTTCAGACCGGTTTCTCCAACGTTTTTAGACTTCTCCTCCCGGGCGGGGAGCAGGGTCAAAAGGTTGATCTCGCCCTTTTCGTTTTTTCTGACGTTGATTTCCGGGGCATCGAGGGCAAGCCGGGCGAGGTGGATCTCTCCCGCCAGCGGCCTGACCGAGGCCATATCGACGCTGAGCGATGGCAGCCTCAGAAGCGGCTTGCCGTTCAGGTCATCCAGGGCGACATTCTTCAGTGTCACATTGCCCGCGAGCGACAGAAAAGGCGCCTGATCCTTCTGTTGGCGATAGGAAAGTTTGGCCTTGACGTCCAGGCCGGCGGACAGAAGTTTCCCGTTGAACTTCACGGGGAAATAGGCCAGGTAATAGGGGATGTTCAGATCCCGGATGTCGATAGCCAGATCGGTTTCGCGCGACGTCGTGAAGGGTTTCGACTGCCCCTCCAGCGCATAGAGGGCGCCGTCGATCCGGGCGGCAAAAGAGGGCTTTACGAACGTGCTCACGTTGTAGTCAATGTTGGATATGAATGGAATCCCGACATTGATCTCCGCCGCCGCATGCCGGGTCTCCTTCGGTCCGTCGATGAAATCGATCTTCCCGTCGATCAGGCGGATGTTGTTGAAGGAAAAAAGAAACGGTCTGTCCTCCTTTTTGCCTTCCGCCGGTTTTTCCCCCGGCACGAGGTCGGCAAAATTGTACGCCCCCTCCCGGTCCCGCGATACATGGATGTAAGGTTTGACCAGCTTGATTTCATTGATGATCAGTGCCCGTTTCGGCAGCGACATCGCTTCCAGGTTGACCAGCAGTTCCTGGAAGGAGACGAAATCCCCGGCGCCCGTTCGTTCCTTCACGACGAACCCCTTGACCGACAGGGCCAGCGTAAAGGGATTGAAACCGACAGCCTCCAGCGCGACGCTGCGTCGGAGCTTCTCGGATAGGTTCTTGACCAGGAGGGATTTCAATACGGGCGGAACGACAAAGAAGCCGGTCAGCGCAAAAACCGCGACCAGCAGAACCGAAGCAATCATGATTTTTTTCAAGCGGCTCATAATTGCACCTCCTTGTCAGACCTTGCCTGATCCGTCACTGCTTATGATTAATGCTCCAAAGAGACATTTTGGCCGAATCCCTCCGTCAGTAATGGTACCTCGCCTGCAGGAAATCGATGCGGTCGCCGCCGACCAGATAGACGATGCGGTGCTCCTGGGTCAGGCGGCGGGACCAGACGCCGGGGGCAAGGTATTTCAGAGGTTCCGGCTTGCCGATCCCGGCAAAGGGGTCGCGCAGAACCGCTTCCACAATGACCAAGGCGCGCAGGGCAACCCTTCGTTCCGCGGCCACCCAATGGCGCAGATCCTCGATGAATTCCGGCTGGAAGACCGCCTCCCGCCGGGGTTGCTTGTTTGATCCGTCTTTATCCTTTTTCTCCAAGACCGATCCCCTTTTTCAGCGCTTCGAGGGTCTGCGGTTTTTTAGTCCGCGACTGGGCGCGGGCCAGGGCCAGAAGCAGGCGCCTGGCATTTCTCGGCGAGCGGAGCAGGTGGGCCGTCTCCGAGAGGCTTGCCAGTTCGTCGGCGGCCACGACCGCGACGTCTTCGCCGTTCCGCCGCCGGATGATGACGATCTCCCGGTTCTCCGTCACCTCTTTGAACAAACTGGACAGGTTGGCGCGGGCCTGGGTGTAAGTTGTCTGAATGGGCATATTGTTTCATATCTCCTTTTTCTGTACCGGAATACAGTACAGGTTGCGTCCGGGACTGTCAAGTTCTTTATTGAACCGATTTTGATTGAAAAGATTTTCCCCGCCATTTTTCCATACCGTAATGGACGGCAAGGCCGGCCAAGAAGCCGACGGCCATGTTGGCCAGAAGGGAAACGGCGACGGTTATGACAAGCGGGATCAGGTCCCGGCCCGGGCGGACATCCCGGGCGAACTTCGTCAGCTCGATCCCGACGAGAAACATCATCGCCCCGATGATCGCCATGGGAAATGCGGAAAAGAGGACGGCGATCGCAGCCGCAAGGAAGAGGCCGAGCGCGATCTCGATCGCCCCTTCGATCAGGTTCGTCCCGCCGGTGCGCGCCCCGAAGTAATACTGGCCGGCGAGCCCGCCGGAGCCGTGGCACATCGGCATCCCGCCGAAAAAGGGGGTGAGCAGGTTCATGATCCCCTGGTTCCAGGAGAGTCTGCCCACGTCCACCGGCCGGTCGGGGAAATAGGTCCCGATCAGCGCGGAGGTGGCGATCGTCGCGTTCGTGATCGTCAGCGGGATCTGGGCGAAACCGGCCAGCATGAGCGAGTCCCAGACCTCTTTCGGGCTGAAACCGGTGAGAGGGGGCAGGGTGAAGCGGATCAGTTCCACCGAAGGGAGCTTTCCCTGAAAGGCAACGATGGCTATCCCGAGGAGCATCAGGACGACGGCCGCCGGGGCGTAGCGGCTCTCCCGAAGGGTAAGGACGATGGCAATCGCAACGACGCCGAGGACCCAGCCGGTCGAGATCATCTTGAGCGCCTCGACGGCAAGCAGGATCCCGAGCGTCGCCTGGATCCCGCGGACGACGGAACGGGGGGTGATCTTCGCGAGGCGGCCGATGACCCCCGTTGCCGCGAAGAGGACCCAGACGACCCCCATCGCAAAGCCCGAGGCGTAGATCAGCGAAGGCGTCCAATGCTGTGCGATCGCGACGACGGCCAGGACCTTCATCGGCTCGATCGGCATCGGGAGCTTGTAGACCAGGCCGGTCGCGATGTTCGCAAGGCCCATCATCACGAGAAATCCCGCCGGGTCGAGGCCGCAGACGGCGATGTAGCCGATCGCCAGCGGGAAGAGGGTCCCGAAGTCCCCCATCGATCCGGCCAGCTCCCGCAGATTGAATTCAAACGATTTGATCTTCATTCCCGTCTCAGAGGATTCGCCGGCGTCCGGGAGCTATGTGCGCTGGTTCAAATCCGCTTTCCCAGCGAAGCGCGTTGTTGTCATAAATCGCCGGATTTCACATCCCTGCCGTCCTGATCGGCCGGTGCACCGTGCGGGTACATGCAAAATCCGGATCAAGAACGGGCGCTATGCGTCAAGCGCCTGTCATTTTCAGAATGATGATCAACGCGGTCGGAGCATAGAAAAAAAAAAGGATCCTGTCAAGGCAACCGGCATTCCCCCTGCCGGAGGATTTTTCTGCGCCGCCCTGACGCCCAAAGCGGCGCCGGCCGGTTGAAAGAGGAATCATCATGCGAGCACGGCACGGAAGTCGAAAGAACTGGATTTTCCGCTGAAATCCTGATAAGGGGTCATTTCCGCTTCCGTACCCGCCCGGGTCGGGGCGGTGAAAAAACGATCACGGAAAAGCGAAAAGGAGAAAACGATGGCATCCCAGAGCAGGGAAACGAGACTGAAACAAAAGGCCGTCCTTGAGGCAAAATTAAAGAAGCGCCAGTCCCTTCTCGCCGAAAAAGGACTGGACGAGAAGAAGATCGCGCGGGACGTTCTCGTCAAGGCATTGAAGGCGGAACTCAAAAAGACGGCGGTCCAATTGAGGGCCATCGACGCCCATCAGAAACGGACGGAGGATCTCGCCGCGATGAAGGCGGAACGCCTGGCAAAGCCCAGGGAAGAAGCCCCCAAGGCGAAGAAGGCCGCGCCGGAGCCGCCCCCGGAGGCAAAGGCCAAAAAGAAAAAGAAGAAAGAAGAAAAAACGGAAGAGGCCCCGAAGGAGTAGCGCATCCGTATCCCTTCGATATCAGACGCTTCTGATGTTCCGGAGACACGTTTCGATCCCTCGGGTCTGGGGACGCCTTGCGGCAAGGTGTCCCCAGATACCGATCCTTATTCCGGGGGACACGATGCGGTCCCTGCGGGCTTCCGCATCATGTCCCCGATTCTTTAGACGGTCCCCGATGTCTTCATGGCCTGGATTTGATCCCCGGCATATCCCAAATCCTTCAGTATCTCTTCCGTGTGCTCTCCGAGCCTGGGCGCCGGCATCGTGATCTCCGCCCTGGTTTTCGACAGTTTGATCGGGTTGTTCAGCACCTTGATCGGGCCGTAGTCCGGATGGTCCCAATCCACGAAGAATTCGTTGGCGACGGCCTGCTGATCCCGGGTGACCTCGAGCGGCGACGTCACGGGGGACCAGACGATCCTGGTCCGGCCGAGGACCTCGATCCATTCGTCGTACGTTCGGCTGCGGAACACCCCGTCGATCATGCTTACGAGTTCCGCGGCATTCCTGAACCGCGCATCGTACGTGGCGAACCGGGGATCGTTTTCCAGCTCCGGATGGGCAATCGCCGCGCAGAACCCGGGCCAGTAATGCTGGGCATTGGTCATCCCCAGCATGATCCAGCGATGATCCTTCGTCTCGTAGACGTTCCGAACCGGATTCCCCATGGATTTGCGCTGGGGTCTTAAGGCGTCCTCGCCGCTGATCAGGCAACCGGCAACATCGAATCCCAGAGTCCATACGGCGCTATTGTATAGCGATATCTCCAGTTCCTGGGCCAGTCCGGTCTTCTCCCGGACATAAAGGGCGGTCATGATGCCGGCCAGGAGGCTCATGGCCGTAATGCTGTCGCCATAGCCGGGCCGTGAAATGTTGGGCGCCACACCCGCATCATGCATCAGATCCATGACGCCGCTGCGCGCCCAGAAGGCGACGGTGTCGTAACCGCCGGTGTTTTTTTCAGGGCCGCGCCGGCCATAGCCCGTGACATTGGCAAAGATAATCCGGGGATTGATCTTCGACAGGATTGGATAGGTCAGGCAAAACTTCTCCATCTCGTAGGGCCGCAGGTTGTTCAGAAAAACGTCGGCGGTCGCCGCAAGCTTGTGCAGGATCTCCTGTCCTTCCGCAGACCCCAGATTCAGCGTGAGACTTTTTTTGTTTCGATCGGTATGCTCCCAGTAATAATTGACTGAATGGGGCTTGGCAAATCCGGACATCCCCTGTTTCAGGGCCTGGCGCCAGTTATCTCCCTTGCCGGGCGGTTCAACGTGAATGATCTCGGCGCCCCAGCTCCCCATCAGCATCCCGACGATGGGCATGGCAACGGCGCCCCCCACCTCAATCACCCTGATTCCCTGCAGTTCCCTGGCCATGCACGGCACCTCCCTTTTATTGAATTTACTGGCGCGATCCCATTTCCGTTCCTTGCCCTATGCCCTGTTTACCGGTGACGCCGTTCCCCACTCTATGAGACGGATCCCTTCGAAATCCTGCTCGATCCGGATCAGTTCATTCAACTTGGCCAATCTTTCGCCTCCCTTGACGCCCGTCTTGATCATGAGGGCGTTCCAGGCCACAGACAGATGGGCAATGGAATCATCCGGCGTCTCCCCCGAACGGTGAGAGAGAATGATCTTCATCCCGTGGGACCGGGCGAGGGAAACCGTCCGTTTTGCCCCCGTGATCGTGCCGACCTGGTTGGGTTTGATGATCATGGCTCCGGCCGAACCCTTCCCGATACCCGTTTTCGTCCGCTCATGATTGCTGGCATAAACATCGTCTGCACAGATCAGACATCGGTCGCCGAAATTCCGGTTCAGCAGCGAAAATGAATCGTAGTCGTTGCTGTTGAAACCGTCTTCAACATAAACCAGATTGAAGCGTACGATCAGTTCCCCCAGAAAATCCAACTGCTGCCGTGCGGTCCTGGAGGCCCCTTCCCGGTCATACCGGTAAACCCCGCCCGCCGGGTCCCAGAAACGGTCTGCCGCCAGATCCAGCCCCATTCCGATCGCGACGCCTTCTTCGTCCGAAATCCTGTCCGCCGCCTCTTTGATGATCTGCAGCGCCTCGACATCGTTGAGATTGGCGGCCCAGGCGTTTTCATCGTCCGTTCCGCCCGCAAATCCGGGATCCTTTTTCTCCAGCAATTTGCCGACCCGATCGTGGATGCGCAAATTGATTTCAATGGCCTGCCGGACCGTCTTTGCGCCGATGGGAACAATCAGATGTTCCTGCATGTCCGGGGCGGGACCGAGACTGTGCGCGCCTCCCCCGATAATGTTTCCCAGGGGGTACGGGAGCGTCCATCCTTCGTCCCGACGAAACCATTTGAACAGGGGAATCTTCAGGGAATCCGCCGCCGCCGCTCCAACCGCGGTCGACAGGACGGCCGCCGTATTGCCGCCGATTTTTTCGAAATTCGGCGTACCGTCAATCCGTTGCAGCAGGTCGTCGATTTTTTCCTGTTCTGCCGCATCCATGCCGATGAGCGAGGGAATCACCGTTTTTTCAAGGATGGCCATGGATTCGCGCAATCCGCCGCGCGCATAGGCCGGCGCTTCAAATTCCCCCCGGCTCCCCGGGGCGCCGAACGGCGCGGCCGCCCGTCCGAAGCCCTTTTCGGTGATCACGTCCACTTCCAGGGTTTCAATCCCCCGGCTGTCATAAACCGTTCGATATCGAACATGGGCAATCGTGGTTTCGGGCATGGATGTTTTGCCTCCGGCAGCGGTTACGTTCAATCTTTCAATTCCGTGGCCTGCATCCTGAAATGCAATTTCATGCAGATGACGCCTCTTGGATCGAAACGCCGGTTTTCCCGGCCTTGCGCTGGAAAACGATATTTTTCCGCCATGCATCGCTCATCTCCGGATAATCTTCCCGGTTATGGGCGCCGCGGCTTTCCGTCCGGAGGAGCGCCGCCTGCAGGATCAGCCGTCCCACGGTATGGATGTTCCGCGTCTCGAAGAGTTTTGCCATCTCACCGAAGGAGCGGTTTTCCACAATACAGAGACGGTCGATCTTATGCTTCCCGATTTCGTCCATGACTTTGAGGGCCTTGCGCAGCCCATCCCCGTTGCGGACGACGCCGGCATAGCGGCTCATCAATTCCGTGATTTCCTTTTTCACCTCGCGGTAATCGATCCCCTTGTCCCGGTTCCAATGAACGGCGATCCCCTGCGCGGTTTTCCCGGCGATTTCCGGCGAAACGGCAGGCAGGTCCATGGAGAGGGCCCGGCTCGACGCCTGCGCTCCCGCGATCGCGCCGAACACCTGCGTTTCCGCAAGGGCGTTTCCAGGCAGGCGGTTGGCGCCCATCGTCCCCGTCTGCGCCTCGCCCGCGGCATACAGCCCTTCGACCCCGGTTTCGCTGTGCTCATTGATCACGATGCCCCCCATGAAATAGTGGGCCCCCGGCGCCCATTCGTAGGACTGCCACGTGGGATCGAAATTCAGGGAGGCGCAGGATCGCATGAAAGCCTTGAATTTCATAAGCTTCTCTGCGGGGACTCCGGAGAAGTCTCCATAAACGCCGCCGTGGGGGGATGCCCTTCCCTCCAGGATCTCTTTCTGGGTGCAGCGGGCGACCTCGGCACGGGATACCTGTTCCGCCTTGTCGGGGTGGTATCTCTTCATGTAGCGCTCGCACAGGCCGTTGTAGAACCGTCCGCCGATGGTCACCCCGCCGTCGCCTGGGGGGGCCGTACCCCGCATCGCCTCCGGCCGGATCATGCAGGCCCGGGTCTGGACAAATTCCATGTCGGACAGTTGCGTCCCCGCCTCATAGGCCAGCACACATCCGTCGCCCGTGATGCCGGGAAGATTAGTCGTCAGAGAAAACAAGTTTCCCGCCCCGCCTGTCGCGATCACAACGGATTTGGCCTGAACGATCAACAGGGTTTCCCGGTCGATTTCCAGCGCCGCCGCTCCGCAGACGGCGCCTTCCCGCCGCAGCAGATCGACCACCATGACGTGTTCGAGGACCTCGATGCCCAGCCGGGCGGCTTCCCGGACCAGCCCCTTGAAAAATCCGCCGTTGTAGCGGTCGCCGGCCAAGACGGCGCGGGGAACGGCGTTGCCCGGGAAGAGGAAAAGATCAAACCTCCCATCAACCTTGTCGAATTCGGTGCCGTAGCGCTCGACCTCCATCGCCCGCTCCGGGCTCAAGTCGGCGAGCAACCGAACCAGTCTGGGATTGCCGAGGTAGTGACCGCCCTTGAGGGTGTCTTGATAATGGGAGTCCCTGCTGTCCTTCTGATCGACGGCCGCGGAGATCGCGCCCATTGCGATGGCCGTACTGCAGCCGGCAGGGTAATCCCCTTTGGATACGACGAGGACCTTTGCGCCCAGGTTGCGTGCCTCGATGGCGGCCCGAATTCCCGCGCCGCCCGCACCGATGACGAGAACATCCGTCACAATCGTCCGCTGTTTCAGTGTCTCCATATTTTCTCCTGTCCTGCGGGAGGAGCCGGTCCGCCCGATTGTTTTACGAAGATTCATCTGCAATGGCCGCAAGCGTTCGATCCGGTCTGCGATCATTTCAGCGTGGACTTGGGGATACAGGCATAGCCTCGAATCAGGCACCGTGCCGTTCGGTCGACGGTCGCCCGCTTCAGCACAAAGCCGCCCTTTTCACGAACCACCTTCCCCTCGGGAGCGATGACGCCGGCCGGATGGCCGATGCGCAGCTCCCCGCGCGCGACGATCTCCTTCCGTGCAAACCGGTTGGCAATCGTGCCGGGGATCATCGCGGCCGCCACGGTGCATACGGTGCCCGTTACGGGATAGGCCAGATGCATCTTCTGCATGAACAGAAGACGTACGACAAGATCCACCGACTTTTCGGAAATCTTCCTGCCCGTTGTCCAGTCCTTATAGTCCATCGGGGGGGCGCAGATGGCGAAAAAGGGGCTGTAGGGAACATCATGGGTTGCCTTTCGCCAATCCTTGCAGAGGCCCATGACTTGGGCGGCGACGCTGCGGATCTTTTCAATTTTGAGAAGCAGCTTTTTGTCGGCGTCGATCTGTTGGGGTGTCTCGCCGCCTTTGAGGCCCAGGGCCTCCGCCCGGATGAAAACCGCGGGGATCGCGGCGTCCACAAGCGACACCTCGAATTTGCCCTCACCTTCCACGGTGAGTATATCCGTCACCCTGCCGGTGGGCAGGAGTTTGCCGGTGAGGCCTCCGGCGCTGTCTGCCCAGTCCAGGACGATCTTGGCGCCGGTTCCCGGCACGCCGTCGATTCTATGCTTGCCCTCTACGGCCGCATGCTTCCCCCTCACGGGAACTTCCGCGACGATCACCTTGCCCGTGTTGACCTGGTGGATCCGGACTTTGGTCATCGGCTCCACCGCTTCCACCAGCCCCTCGTCGATGGCAAAGGGGCCGACGGCGGCAGAGACATTGCCGCAGTTGGATTTCCAGTCGATCATCGGTTCGACCATGCTGACCTGGCCGAAAAGATAGTCCACGTCGCAATCCGGACGGGTGGGAGGGCCGATGACCGCCGCCTTGCTCGTCAGGAGTTCCGCCCCGCCCAATCCGTCAATCTCCCTCGGGTCGGGGGCGCCGAAAACGCGCCGGATCACCTTGTCCCTCATGGCCCTGTCCTGGGGCAGATCGTTCCGATGAAAAAATATCCCCTTGCTTGTTCCGCCCCGCATGATCGTGCAACGAATGAGTTCCTGATTTTCCATACGATACTCCTCCTTTTAAAGCCATACTATCTTTTTTATTCCGTAGACACGGCTCTTTGCTTTGCCTTTTGAACAATCCCTTCGGCCTTCGCAACCGTCTCAACGCCCATCCTGTACATCGCAACATCGATCATCTTGCCGTCCAGGGTCGCTGCCCCTTTCCCTTCCGCTTCCGCTTTCTTATAGGCGGCAATGATCCGAAGGCTAAAAACAACATCTTCCTCCGATGGTGCGAACACCTCGTTCAACGTCTCAATGTGCCGGGGATGCGTCGCCATCTTCCCTTTGAAGCCCATCAGCCTCACCCGGTTGGCCTCGCACCGCAACCCTCCACTATCGGTAATCAAACCGAAAAATGGCGTATCGATGGCCAGCATCCCCGCTGCTGCCGCCGTCACCGAAATCACCGAACGCGGATGCGCAAGGAACGGGGCATACTCGTCGGGCGTCAATTTCGTCACCGCAAAGCCGGCGCCCATCTCCCGCATATAGTCGGCCGCACCGAACGAAAGACCGACAACACGGGGACTCGCCGTCGCAATCTCCCCGGCATTCACAATACCCTTGGGTGACTCCAGCAACGGCAATATAATGATCTCTTTCTTGAGTTTTTTCTTCTTCTCCGCCTCCGCAAGAAGCATCGTTACCGTCTCGATGTCCCGCTTTGATTCCGCCTTAGGGAGCATGATCCCGTCCAATTCCTCCCGAACGATAACCCCAATGTCCTGCGCCGTAAGACCCGGCGTCTGGAGGGAATTTACGCGGACCAGCATGTCAACGCCGTGCGACTTGAAGACCGCCGCCATATCTCGCGCAAATATCCTTCCCGTCTCCTTCTCAGCGATCGGACAGGCGTCCTCCAGATCGATAATGACAGCGTCCTGTTGCTCCGTGGCCGCCTTGTTCATCATCTTCCAATTGTTGGCGGGTACAAACAATAACGACCGCCAGATTTTATGATCTGCCATGATTTCACTGCTCCTGCAACTTATGAATTCAAGAATATGCCTTTCAACGTAGGACCGATATCCGACGGATTATCGACCACATATCCGCCTGCTCCCCGCAGCGCCGATACTTTCTCCTCGGCTGTACCTCTGCCGCCCTCGATGATCGCGCTGGCGTGTGAAAACCGGATACCCGAAGGAAGTCCGCGTCCCGCTATATATGCCACCAGAGGTTTCGTATAACGACCCTCCTTCATCAGGTCCGCCGCTTCCTCTTCCATTACGCCGCCAATCTCCCCATAGTATACGACAGCGTCCGTTTCCGTGTCCGCCTGGAACAGCGGCAATAGCTCAGGGAAGGTCGTCCCCAGCACCGACTCGGATCCCAGATTCACCGCGGTGCTGATCCCGAAACCGGCTTTGCAGACCTCGAATGACAAGGTGCTCGTCTGACCCCCGCTGCGGGAAATCACTCCGATCCGTCCGGGCAGGAAGGCGATCTTCGCCATCTCCGGAGAACCGAAAAGTCCCAAAGATCCCTTACCCGGACATACCACACCCCCGGACCCCGGACCGATCAGGCGAATCCCCGCTTTCCTGCATGCAGCGATACAAATCAAAGCGTCATGCAGCGGTACGCGCTCGACCTCCATCAGGATATTTGTGAAGGGCGACCCAACTGCTTCCATCAACGCCGTCTTCGCCCCCGGACCCGGAACAAGAATCAGGGCAGTATCGATGGGGCCGTGGGCGTCCCATGCCTCCCGCACCGTATTGTATACGGGAATGTCCCACACCTTCTGCCCGGCCTTCCCGGGCGTCACGCCGGCAACAACATTCGTCCCGTTGTCCAACATATTGCGCGCAACAAACTGACCAAAACGACCCGTAATCCCCTGGATCATTACCTTGGTTCCCTCATTCAGGATGATCGACACCTGTAATCACCCCCTTCCATCAAAGTTCATCCTCTTCCGATACTCATCCAGTCCCGGAAAAGGGATCATGATCTCTATTGCAGAATTGCCCGTCATATTGCAGGCATATTCCCAAGACAAAGACTCGTTGGACACCTTCTTCACATCCTCAGCCGGTAACGCCAAAACGGGGCGGTTCCCCTCGATTCGCAAAATGTTCCGATCGTACATCCGGTCCGCCTTCACGCAGGCAAATCCGCACGACGGTTCCGCCATCCCTGACCGCGCTGGCTCGCAACGGGCGTAATCTATTTTTACCTTTGTACACTTTGTCTCAAACTCGAGTGTCTTAGTTGCCGCCATTATGCCGCCTCCTTCCGTTCCTTCAAATACTCATCTATCAGTTTCTGGGCCCGCTCAGCGATATAGTCCGATCGATAAATGTAATCCCGACCGTAGATCTCTAATCGAATATTCAAGCCCTTAAGTCCGTCTTGAAGAATTTTTATCGTCTCTTTCTCCCTGTTTCCGGCAATCAAAATCACTACAGGAAAACCGGAACGCTCTTTCAACTCCTCGTGCAGCACCTTCACCAATGCAAACGCATGGTACCATTGCTCTTGATTCGCCAGGCATGCCCCCGTCATCACATAGGCGGTAATCGGCTGTGCGAAAATAGCCTTAACGACCTTGTAAACTTTGCTGGCAGGAGGATCGCCACTGGTATCGGCATAATTGGCAATCTTCAAACCCCTGTTGATCAGCGCCGCAGCCCCCAACATCGAACCGCCGCCGCCGATCCCATGGAAACCAACGTACACCTCTCCTTCCTGATACTCTGTCACCATCTGCGCAAAGTATCCCGTGCCCCGGTAGTCCGTCTCCTCGATGTGAATCCAGGCCAGTTTCTCGAGCTCGGTCGGCTCTCGTTCCATATCCCGCGGAACATCAATCCCAAACTCCGGGTGACGAAAAATCGAGCTGTCGTCCAAGGTAATGTGGCAATCCGCCGCATAGACCTTGCCGTCCTTCGTCCATATCAAAGGGTTCATCTCGACGGCTCGCGCATCGTTATCAAGAAATACCCGGTAGAGTCCAAAAATCGCTGCGGCTATCCCTTCCAAACGCTCCTTCCGGATCCTCATCTGCACCAACAGGTCACGTATCTTTTCGATCTCCAATCCGCCGATCATATCGATCACAAGCTTTCCTACACGTTCCGGGTTTCGAGCCGCCACCTCCTCCACACCGGTACCGCCTTCCGTGCTGAATACAAGCACCGGCGCCTTGATGCTCACCGACGAGTTCACGACGATACCAGCGTAGTACTCTTGAGCAATTTCCAGCTGCTCCTCCACCAGCACCTTAGTCACAGGAAGGCCTTTGATCTTCGTGCTCAATACCCGCTCAGCCTTCATTCTGGTATCTTCCGGCGTCTTCGCAAACTGAATGCCGCCTACTTTGAAACGACCCGTCGCCCAAACCTGCGCCTTTATCACCACGGGTCCTCCGATCTTCTTCGCGATCGCCCCGGCTTCTTCTGCCGTCGTCGCTATTTCGCCGCGAGGGATCATCACCCCGGCCTTCGATAGCAATGCCTTCCCCTGGTATTCGTATATGCGCGCCATCCATATACCCCCTACGTGATCCGTTTATTGGCGTAATAATCTCCCTGAAATGATCCATTTTGCGGCAGAATAAGTGCCGTCCAACATTATCCGGTTGACCGCACATCTGTCCAAAACGGGTTTTGTATATTGAAAAGGGTGCATACAATCAGGCAGGAATTGTTCTGCCGAAAGAAAAAAACCTGAAAGGAGGCATCCTGGTAAAAAGATTTCGCATTTTCAGACAACAATGCCTTTGTATGATGCGTAAGCTTTGATCATCTCTTTACGATCAAAGATTGTTGCAATAAGAGCCGTTCGGATCCACATGCCATTGCGCATCTGACGCCAGTAGACTGCCCGCGGGTCGTCATCCACATCCGTAGAAATTTCGCTCCTTCGGGGCAATGGATGGAGGATTACAGCACTCTTTTTCAGACGTTTTAGATCATTGCCGGTAAAGGAATATTTGCTGATGTCGCGTTCATTTCTTTTTCCGGCCTTTTGGGTATCCCATTCATCTTGGATCCGTGTCATATAAATGGCGTCAGCCTCTGGAATTAAAGACTTGAAATCATCGATTCGTTGATACATTATTTTTTTTTGGTCCAGCATGGCCAAGATGTCTTCCGAAATCTGCAGATCTTTTGGAGCCGCAAAAATCTGCTTTACATCTCGATAAGCCGTCAGTAACCAAGCGAGTGAACGAACCGTGCGGCCACGAAGCAAGTCGCCGGCAAAAAGGATTCTTTTCCCGTCAATACCGCCATTGCCTTCAAAACTCCTTTGCAGCGTATAAATATCCAAGAGAGCCTGAGTTGGGTGCTGGTCTTTCCCCGAACCGGCATTGATAATGGGTATGGGGCGTTCCGAGTTGGATAAAACCCAGGCCATTCTTTCTGCAAGACCTCCCACCTCGCTGCGCATGATGATCAGATCGAAATAGGAGCTAAAGGTCCGAACGGAATCTTCCTTGGATTCTCCCTTGAATTCGCTTGAAGTGGCCGTGTCACGTACTTCCCCGATGGATATACCCAGAATCTGACAGGCTGCGCAAAAGGACAGAAAAGTACGGCTGCTGGGCTGCGAGAAGTACAGCATGGCCCGCTTATGGGACAACAGATCCTTTAAAAATTTTATGCCCTCTTCCGTTTTGGCGATACGGCGTATGATGGTGGCCAGCATTCCCAACTCATCCATCCGAGATCGATCAAATTGCTGGGCAATCATGATATGATAGAGCCTGCCGGCCTCATTGAAATAGTGCGCTTTTTCCGTCAGGGACAGAGACTCATATTTCTTCCAGGAAATTCTCATTAATGTCGGTTCGTCTTTCATTTTTTACCCCCTCTTAAGTGAGTGTGGCAACCATAACCGCCTTGATGGTATGCATCCGATTCTCTGCTTGATCAAAAACACGGGAAAAAGACGATTCGAAAACCTCGTCTGTAACTTCCATCGCCCCTATCTCACGCGTAACATCAGTAAGGTTATCATGAAACGCCGGCAGACAGTGAAGAAATATCACTTGGTCGGTATCGGTGCGACCCGTTAAACGCATAAGATCCATTGTGACTTGATAAGGTTGCAAAAGCTTCCGTCGGTTTTCGAATTTCACTTCTTCTCCCATTGATACCCATACATCGGTATATATTACGTTGGCTCCTTGGACTGCTTCCCGAGGTTCATGTAAGATCCGCACCGATCCGCCCGTTTCAGCTGCAAACCCCTCAGCTTCCTCAAGAAGATCCCGGTCCGGTAAGAGTTCGGGCGGTGTGCAATTGACGAAATGCATCCCCATTTTTACACAGCCTATCGTTAACGAGTTCGCCACATTGTTGCGTCCGTCGCCCATATACACGACGGTCAATCCCTTCAACAGGCCAAAATGTTCCTTGATGGTCAAAAGATCTGCAAAAGTCTGGGTCGGGTGGGCCATATCAGTGAGGGCATTCCAAACTGGAATGCCTGAATAGTAGGCAAGCTGTTCTGCCGTATCGTGCCGATAACCCCGAAAGGCAATACCGTCAAACATACGCCCCAGAACGCGTGCCGAATCCGGCAACGATTCTTTCTTGACAAAATGAATATCGCTCAAGTTCAAATAATCCGTGTGAGCTCCTTCATCGGCAGCAGCAACAGTGAAAGCACAGCGTGTGCGCGTCGATGATTTTTCGAAAATCATCACAATGTTTTTTCGTTTAAGAAGGTTGCCGCGCAGGCCCCGTTTCTTTTTATTCTTAAGCTGTTCAGCGATATGGATTAAATATTCAATTTCCTCCGGGGTCAATTGCTTGACAGTAAGAATACTTTTACCTTTCAACGTTGAATTTTTTTTCATGAATTAAATCCTCTTCGTACAATTAAGATATATTGTAATCAGGTCGCATTATATCCTGAAAGATGGCAAACATCGCAATGGTCTTCATGTGTCTCTCTGCCTCCTCCACCACCTGCCAGTCCTACAACTTCCGCGGATCCAAACCCGTAATCCTGAACATAAACACCTTTCTCCTAAAAAATGGTCCCGACCGCTACAATTCCAATTTCTTGGCCCTGAAGGCCCTCAGGTAGTTCATGCAGTAGCTGTCCCTGCCCGCCATGGCCTCCGCGACGATGATGTTCGCCATCATACGCCGGTCCAGGGGATTGATGATGGCCCCGTTGAGCCCGCGGGAAATTGCCATGGCCATGAAAATCTGGTTGACGAATTGCCGCCCCGGCAAGCCGTAGGAGATATTGGACAAGCCGCACAACACATTCACCCCGGGAAAGGCGTCCCTGACCAGCTCAATGGCCTTCAGAAAGGCTGTGCCGAAGGTTTGGTTCACCGAAATGGGCTGGACCAGAGGATCCACGTAAATGTTGCCCATCGGAACGTTGCGGTTGACCAGCTTGTTGATCAACCGGTCCGCAATGTTCAGGCGATCTTCAGCCGTCTCCGGCATGCCCCTGTCGCCCATGCACAAAGCCACAACCTTGTAATCCGTGCCCGCAATCAGGGGGATCATCTTCTCGTACCGCTTCGTCTCCAGCGAAATGGAATTGATCATGGGCGTCCCGCGGTGAATAGCCAGAGCCGCCTCGATGGCCTTCGGATTCGGACTGTCAATGGAACAGGGTCCATCGACCACCGCCTGAACGACTTGGACGAGCCACATGAGGTACTCCGCTTCCTTTTCCACAAAAATGCCGGCGTTCATATCCAGAAAGTGCGCCCCGGCTTCGTGCTCTTGCATCGCAATCGCCTGAATCGCCTCTGCATCCTGCTTCTCGATGGCCTCCCTGATCGCTTTGCGGCTCGCATTGATCAGTTCTCCCACTACCAGCATCGCCGTTCCTCCTTCCAATACATCATTATCATATAGAAGACATTCACTCCTCTCCCATGCCCTACCGCTTTCCGAAAGAAGAGACCGAGCGGATCCAGGTGCCTGTTTTCCCAGCAAGGGCATCCATAATGCAGGTCGGCAGGGTAATCACAGTCGGATTGCCCGTGGCCTCCGTGAATTCGACAGCCGCTTCAATTTTAGGTCCCATGCTGCCCGGCGCGAAATGGCCTTCTGCCAGGAACTGTTTCGCCTCGGGGACTGTCATCATGTCCAAGAGTTTTTCGTCGGGTTTCTTGAAGTTCAGGGCCACCTTTTCAATGGCTGTTGTAATGATCAGCATGTCCGCCTTCAGGAGCCGGGCGAGAAGACTTGTGGCAAGGTCCTTGTCAATGACGGCGTCCACGGCTTTCAAGATCCCGTTTTCTTCAATGACGGGAACGCCTCCACCGCCGCAGGTGATCAGAGGGAAACCCCACTCGGCAAGCATAGCGATAACCGGCTCCTCGATGAGCTTCCGGGGTCGGGGAGAAGGAACGACGCGCCGGTACCCCCGGCCGGCGTCTTCTTTGACGGTCCATCCCTCCTTGTCGATTTTATCCCGAACCTGATCCGCCGTGAAGAACTGCCCTATGGGCTTTGTCGGATTCGCAAAGGCCGGATCATCCTTGTCGACCAGGATCTGGGAGATCACCGTGGCGGGCGTCAGGGAAAAGCCCCGCTCCCGGAGAGCGTTGGACAAGAACTGTTGGAGCATGAAGCCCATGCCGCCCTGCGTATCGGCGCTGCAAATATACAGAGGAAGGGGGTATAGAACGTTGATTGCCGCTTCTACCCTGCGCAGCAGGTTGCCGACCTGGGGACCATTGCCGTGGGTAATCACAACACGATATCCAGATGCGATAAGGTCAGCAATGTAATTCATGCTTTCCTGGGCATTTTCAAACTGCTCCGGGATATTCCCTTCTTGATTTTCCCTGGAGATGGCATTACCTCCAAGGGCAACGACAACCAGAGGCGGTGGCTTTCCCCCTAAAGGTACTTCCATATCACCCATTCGACCATTCATTATCCCGTCCATTCTTTCCATTCCTTTTTTGCCCTGCCTATGCTCCAACCAAATCACCCGCTATTGCTGTTACACTACTGTGCGCCGCTAAGAGACACCAAACGCAACAAGGAACGTTTCGGCCTAATCGTTGACCGTGCGATAAGAAAGGGAACACTGACGTCGTGTGGCGAGCCCCATCTGGGGCCTGCCACACGACCACTGTTGTCATTTTTTCAAAATCAAGCAGTGAACTCGGAGCGGTCGGTTAATCAGTCATTGGTCTGACTTCCGATAATGATCGGGCTATCCAGTGGCGGTTTCTTGCCGCAAGCAACCAGTTGTCGGCACAGCTCGACAGCCTCTGTAGCCAGCCTTGCATATCCGTCGGACTTAATCTTCCCCGCCCACTCAGGCGTCACGGGTCCGCCACCGACGACCACGTAGTAGTTCTGCCTTAATCCCATGTCGTTCAGATAGGCAACCAAGTCTTTCTGATAGGGAAGACTCGTCGTCAGCAAACTGGACAACCCTATGATGGTCGCTTTCACCTCTTCGGCCTTTTTCACGAAGTTAAGGGGAGGTACATCCACACCCAAATCATAAACCTCGAAACCGGACGCGCCCAGGACAGCCCCTACCAAGTTCTTGCCAATGTCATGCACATCGCCAGTCATCGTTCCGAGAACGACTTTCCCCAGACTGGCACTCGCGCTTTGCTTCTTGGTCATGTGAGGCGCCAATTGTTCGAGGCAGGCTTTCCCGACGTCGGCGGCCAACATCAGTTCCGGCAGATACACCTCAAAGTCCTGGAACAACTGACCGATGCGCGCCATTCCCCCTGCGACGCCAACCTGCATGATTTCCACCGGGTCCACGCCTGCATTGAGCAGGGAATCAACAGCGGTTTTGGCCTTCTCTGCACTTCCCTCCACAACAGCTTCAGTCAATTTTGAGAGCAATTCTTGATTGGACATATATCCTCCTGATACGGAAATGATGTTTTTGGTTAGAACCGATGTACGGGAATACCCAGCTCAATGGCCTCGGCCTTCACTTCACGATAAATTGCATGCCACTCCTCTTTGGGCGTCAGCGTTTTGATGTCGTAGCACTCCTGGAAAGGATAGCCCTTGGGCGGGTTAGGCAATCTTTCTTCATACTTTGGAATAACCTTTTTGGCGATCTCGTTCGCCTCTGCGCGAGTCATTCCGGCGCAGGCCTTGATGACCTCAGCCGACCACTTGCATTCCAGCGGGCTGAGGTGGTTTTGATACTTGCCGGCCGCTGAACGCGGTCCCAGCCCGATGCTCACTCCAGAAACGGACAGGGTCATCGCTGTGACCATCGATTCGTACAGCAACATCTTCGTGCCCGGCCCGGCGGTGACATTCAGGGATGTGTTTTTGAGCACCGGTGAATTGCGGCTCAACGCCTGCAGGAACGTGCTGAGGACCCACTGGGCGTGTCTACCGGTGTTGCCCATATAACGCAGGTCATACGGAGAGCAACCGCCGTATGTAGCCTGATGGACAAAATAATGAAGCAGGGAGTAGGCAATGGCAACCAGAACGACACCTTCCGGACCACCTGCGTACCCGCCAATCATAGGCAGTCCGCTCGAGTAGACCGGGGCCCCGCAGTTGACCGCATGCACCACTTTGTGCAGGCAGTGGTAACTGGTTTTCAATTCGGAGGGTCCCAGTACGATAACAATATCCTTTTTTGAGGATAACCCACCAGGAACACCAAATCCGCCAAGTTGGCCGAAAGCAGTAACACTACTGATTACACCCGTCACCGGCATGCCCGGACGGCCCGCACGCCATAGCGCTTCGTTCGTCAGCCGGGCGTTTAGGTAGCCGACCAATGTTTCATATGGGGTTTGCGATCGAACCTCATGACCGAAGACGGTTTCAAGGGAACCTCCCTGTAGGACGTCGATCTCGCGGTTCTCCACGATTCCTTGCATAACAACCACCCACAGGTCTTCGGAAACGGTGATGCCCAGCGGGGATTTAAACAACGGCTTCCGCGGATCCTCCGGTTTTCGCGGGTACATGATCACGCGGTCGCGCCCCTCACCCAGCACCAGTTCCGGGGGTATTTTATGCAGGATATCCCAGAGCTCCTGGGCGCTCATCAGGATACGACGCTCGGTATCAATGCAGAGCATGCCCAACTCGAGCGCCAAATCGAAGCCGGCCTTGAAGAAACGATCGGCCAGGGCATCATCTGTATTGACGGGCTCCTGCGGGTTGCAGGTACGCAGCAGATTATGCGCTTTGAGCTGTTTAGCAATAGCGCTGGGAATAACCTTGGAATCCCAGTCCTTTACGGCACAGACTGGCCCATTGTGCGCCCGGTCCAATACTTCCAACACGCTTGTTACTGACATAAACATTACTCCTTTCTTAATGGTGTTTTATTTTCCTCACCTTTTTTCCGTTAAACTGTTTATAAAACCGTCTTTTCGTATGCCCTTGGTTTGCAGTAAGAAATTCTACGCATCCTCTGCAGGAATACGACGTAAACGACTGATTTTGGGAGAGAGCGCCAGCAGGAAGACGACCAGGGCGATCATTAAATTGATCAGGCATATCGGTCTTGTCAGAAAGATCATTCCGCTGCCTCCCGACATCAGCAGAGATTGACGCAGCGAATTATCGATGAGGGGTCCAAGAACCATGGCAAGGGCCAGCGGTGCGCCGTCATACTTGAATTTTTTTAAAAGATAACCAAAGATACCGAAAATGAACATCAGCTCTGTTTCACCGATGTTGTTGTTGAGGCTGTAGGATCCGATGATGCAAAAAACAAGAATGAGCGGAAACAGGATCGGGTAAGGAATTTTGAGGATTTTAACCCAAAGGCCGATCAGCGGAAGGTTAAGCACAAGAAGCATCACGTTTCCGATGTACATGCTGGAAACCGTACCCCAGAAGATATCGGGATGCTTCGCAATCAACTGCGGTCCGGGCGCCACACCATAAATCATCAGCGCCCCAAGCATGATGGCCATAACCACATTTGAAGGAATGCCAAGGGTCAGAAGGGGAATAAAGGCCCCTGCCACAGCGGAATTGTTGGACGCCTCGGGCCCGGCAACCCCCTCGATCGCTCCCTTTCCGAACTCCTCGGGATGTTTGGAGATCCTCTTTTCAATCCCGTAACTTACGAATGAAGCGATGATCGCACCCCCTCCAGGCAGAATCCCGAGGAAAAACCCTGTGACGGAACCTCGAACGATCGGCCAGGCCGATCTTTTCCATTCCATGATATTGGGCAGAAGTCCTTTGATTTTGGTCTTAAAAACCTCCTGATCCGTCAAACTTTTTTCGATATTCAAGAAAACCTCTGAAACCCCGAAAAGACCCATAACCACCGGGACAAGTCCCACCCCATCAATCAGGAAATCGATCCCCAAGGTATATCTGGGCTGTGCGGTGATCAGATCCATCCCGACGTTTCCGATAACGATACCGAGGCTTGCCATGATGAGCGATTTCAACATGGAGCCACTCGATAGAAACGTCAGGATAATGAGGCCCAGAATCATCAACGTAAAGTATTCCGGCGGACCAAACCGGAGTGCAATAGAAGCCAGGGGAGGGGCCACGAAGGCGAGGCCGACCACGCCCAGGGTCCCCGCAATAAAGGACGCGAAGGCAGAAATCCCCAGGGCGGCGCCCGCTCTGCCGTTCCTCGCCATCTGGTATCCGTCGAGACAGGTAACGACCGAGGCCACCTCTCCGGGGATATTGACCAGGATGGACGTCGTTGACCCTCCATACATGACGCCGTAATATATCCCGGCAAGCATGATGATCGACGCGACAGGCGGCACATGAAAGGTTGCCGGCAGAAGAAGGGAAATTGCAGCCACGGGCCCAATCCCCGGGAGAACCCCCACAAGGGTTCCAATGAGAACACCCAGAAAACAGAAGAGGAGATTCATCGGCTCAACGGCAATACCCAAACCATATATGATGTGCTGCAATATATCCATAAATGGCTGACCCCTTAAATAATGCCTTCAAAGATGCCTTTGGGAAGCTGGGTTCTGAGCAATAATGCAAAAATCATATAAGAAACGATCGTAACAACGACAGACATCACAAGAATGATTCTCAGGTTATAAGAAGATTTCAGTCGAAAGAGAACAAAAAGGAGGATAAACGTACTGAGGACAAAACCAACAGGTTTAAATGCCAGAATATAGACAAGGAGGAGGAGGATCGTGAAAGCAACGTGTTTTATATCAAAACCTACCCACAGATCCCGAAGTCCGCTCACGTTGTCATGATCTTTCCCCGATGAAATAAACAGGACTGCAGAAAGCAGGGATATGATAATGCCGGGGAAGAAAGTGATGAAACCCGCCCCGGGCTGACTCAGAGACCCGATCCCGTATTTCAGTGAACTCAGGGTGATCGCAATCCCGACGATAAACCAGAAAAGGCTCGAATATTGGTCGATGGTTTTCATGTGAATACCGACATACTCCCCCGATGATAAAACTCTTCGAGTAGTCCCGAGGTTTGCCTCAGGACTACTCGAAGATAACTTACTCCTGACCCGACCGATCTTTTCTCACTTCTTGAAGATCCCAATGCCAAGATTCATAAAAACCTTTTTGTTTGCCGCATAATCTTCTTTGATGAGCCTGATCACCTCATCGCTGTTCTTGATGAACAGGGGATATCCCATTTTCTTCAGAAGCGCCTTGAATTCATCTGTTTCAGCAGCCTGGCTTAATGCCCGGCCGAGCACGTTCAAAACGTCCTTGGGGGTGCCGGCAGGGGCATAGAGAACCGTAATCGCCCTCACCGCAAAATCGTACCCCTTCTCTATAAGCGTGGGAACGTTCGGATATTCGGGATTCCGCACCTCATCCTCGACGACGAGGAGTCGCATCTGGCCCGAATCCACATACGGTTTCCATTGCTGGGTCTGGGAAACCACCTCCACATGCCCGCCCAAAACGGAGGTGACGGTTTCCGCAACGTTCGTGAATGGAACGTGTATCCATTTGATATTCTCCTGCATGGCGATGAATTCCATGGCCACGTGTCCTCCGGTGCCGACGCCTGTTGTGCTGTACCGGATCTTGCCCGGATTTTTCTTGGCATAGGCAACCAGGTCCTCGAAAGTCTTCCAGGGGGAATCGCTCTTCACAGCGATGCCAAAGTTTGAGCGGGTATAGGCCATAACAGGAACCAGATCCTTAAACGGGTCCTCTGCATTGTAGGGAACGGCCCGAAGCAGAGGGATGCGGCTCAAGGCGGCGGTACTGCTGTTGGCAATGGTATAGCCATCCGGCTTTTCATTCTTCAGTTTTCCGAGAACCAATGTCCCTCCCGCTCCGGGAAAGTTTGTACAAACAATCGGCTGATTCAATATCTTGGCGGCAAGATTCGCCTGAGCCCTCTGGTGTATATCGGTCCCGCCTCCAGCCCCCCATCCTATCCAGAGGTTGATGGGCCTGGAGGGAAAAGTCTGACCCATCGCACTGCCCCCAACAAACATCAGAAGAACCGCCATCATAACGACCCAATATCTCCTCTTCATAACCAATCTCCTTTCTCGGCTATCTCTGCTTATGAAACAGCCTTTCAAGATGTTGCCCCATTGTTTACCCTCCCCATAAAAGGCTTCCGATGCATCACGACTTGACGGTGATCAATGCATCGAGAGCACTTCCACCCCTGCCTTCCTCGAACACCACGAAAGGATTAATATCGACCTCGGAAAGGATATCCCGGTGCTCCACGGCAAATGTTGAAAGGTTCAAAAGGTTCCGAACGATTGCCCCCACATCCGCTTTTTTGGCTCCCCTGATGCCTTCAAAAAGCTTTGCCGCCTTGATATTCATAACCATTGAAAGGGCCTCTCTCTCCACAATCGGAGGGATCCTTAACGAGAAATCCCCCAGCAACTCCACGAAAATCCCGCCCAATCCGAACATGAGCACCGGTCCTATCTGAGGATCATTCTTCACTCCCAGAATCGTTTCAATGCCCTTGGGCGCCATCTTCTGAACCAGGATGCCCTGAATCTCCGCATTCGGTTTAAAGATGGTCGCATTCTCCAATATCTCGTCGTAAGCCCGCATCACCTCCTCTTTCGAACCGATGTTTATGCGAATGGCCTGAGCTTCTGTTTTATGCGGAATATCGGGAGATACGACCTTAAGAACAACGGGGTAGCCCAGCTTCTCCGATGCTTCAATCGACTTGTCCCGAGAACCGGCCAGTATTTCTTCGATACAGTCCACGCCGCAGGAAGACAGGATCTTTTTTGAATCATATTCTGAAAGAACACCGTCCTTCGCATTCCATTCCTTCCCGGAATAGGCCTTGCTCGACACACGCTCAGCCGTCCCCGTGTTCCTGTTCCTGAGAAATTCAGAGTACCGGGTTGCGTGACCCAGAGCCAAAACGCTTTTTTGCAGTCCCTGGAGCACGGGGATATCCGTATCCCGGAACATTTGGCAAATTTTCGGATGGAAGGTATTCGATGTATAGGTCATGATCACAAAAGATTTGTCCGATCCCTTCTGCCACACCTCCTTTGCGCAGTTCGCCATTCCCTCATACAACCGGTTATCATACTCGGTCGTCCCGCAGGAAGAATTCAGGCCGACGGCCACCAGGTCGACATTGGAATCGCGGGAGAGATGTTCGATGCCCCCCTTGAAAATGCCCAAATCTCCGGCCGCGGATCCCGTGCAATCCAGTGGATTGGATGGCGTTCCGAAGGATGGGAGGATCTGTCGAAGATTTCGCACTGTTTCCGGGCTGAGATCGGCCAGTTGAAGCCTGTTTTCCTCGGCGAGATCCGAAATCAGACCGCTGGCTCCGCCCGAAATGGTCACCACACCCACCCGGCTGCCGACATTCCTCTTTATCTTTTCGAGGGCAATCGTCGTCTCGATCAGTTCGTCCAGGTCCCTGACACGGATAACCCCCTTTTGCCTGAACAAGGCTTCGAAAATCTCATCCGGGCCGGCCAGGGATCCGGTGTGAGCCAGCGCCGCCTTTTGGGCCTTCTGGGATCTGCCCACCTTGACCACCACAATGGGTTTTTCTTTTTCCCGGGCATGTTCGGCTGCGCGGATGAATGACTCGACATCCCTTAATCCTTCAACAAAGGTCGCGATCACCCGCGTATGTTCATCGTCGATCATGTATTCAATGTAATCGCTCCCGGAAACAACCGTTTCGTTGCCGCTCGAAATGAGAAAACTCAATCCGACGCTCCGGTGGGAGAACGGATCGGTGATCGAATGCGTGATGGCCCCGCTCTGCATGACCAGACCGATGCGTCCGGGGATCAGCGGTTCATAAAGCGGTCCGGAAAAGGCGGCAACCCGCCCATGAAAATTGACGAAACCGTAACAGTTCGGCCCGCAGACCGCCATGTTAGCTTCCCCGGCGATGCTTCGAATATCGTTTTCGAGAGCTTTCCCGGGCTCTCCTGTTTCACCGAATCCGCTGGAGGGAATCACGGCCGCCCTTGCCCCCGTATCCGCCGCCTCCTTCAAAACCTTGAGGACATGGGGTCTGGCCAGCGCGATCATCACCATATCGACGGTCTCGCCGATCGCCGTCACGCTGGGGTAACATCTCATCCTCTTGATTTCCTCGTATTTCGGGTTGACGGGATAGATCTTGCCGGCAAAGTTGAGCTTCGTCAGATTGTCGATAACCCGGCCACCCAGGCTTCTGCCCTGGGAAACGCCGACCACCGCGATCGATTTCGGAGCAAGCAGCGGTTTTAAATCCTTCTTCTCCATGACTTCCCCCCACATCCGGTATTAGATATCGAAAGGCTTGTCCCGGGCTTCGAGAAACGCTTTCATTCCCTGCGTTCGGATGATTTCATAAAGCGCAAGCTTTTCCGGAAGATTGGCATTCAACATGAAGGTATCCGTGTCCCGATGCGCGTCCAGGGCGCTTTTGAATCCCATGATCTCATACGTTCTCTTGATGCTCCGCTTCGTCACTTTCTGTGTCAGAGGATGGATCAGAGAGCATTTCTTTGCCGTTCTCCATGTTTCATGTTCGAGTTGATCGGCAGGCACGACTTTGCTGACCATCCCGAGACGCTCGGCTTCGACCGCATCGATGGTTTCTCCCGTATAGTACATTTCGTGAAGCCGTTTCGCATTGTTCACAACCCACGGCAGAATGAGCAGGGGTGAGAGGCTCATATGCCTCATTTCGGGTTCCCCAAAACGCGCTTTTTCCGAGGCAATGGTGATGTCGCATATCATCGCGATGTTGGAGCCGGCTGCAATGGCATGGCCATTCACGGATGCAATCACCGGTTTGCTCAGGTCCCAAATTCTGAGGAACGTCAAGTAGTTTTTTTTCAGAATGCCGTACCAAACCTCGGCTCCTGGCGGTTTCTCTCCGGGAGTGCCCATGTCGATCCCGGCGGAAAAAGCCTTCCCCGCACCGGTCAGTATTGCGACCCTGATATCGTTGTCCTGTTCGATTTCATCAAAGAGATGGTTCAGTCCATCGATCATCGTAGGGGTAAGGGTGTTGAGCTTTTCCGGACGGTTGAATGTAATTTTCGCGATCCTATCCTTCTTTCCGAACAATAATTCATTGCTTTGCATCTTAAAAACCTCCACTTCGTATTATATTGTCTCTCCGGGAATTATTCCCGGAAACCCCTTTCAACGAAAAACAAGCTTTCATGAGGGATACGCGACATTATCTCATCACCAAAGCCAGGACCGCCTTCTGCGCATGCAGCCGGTTCTCCCCCTGGTCGTATACGACGGACATGGGCCCGTCGATCACCTCGTTGGCCACCTCTTGTCCGCGGTCAGCGGGAAGCGGGTGCATATAATTGGCAACCTTGTTCGCGATCTCGAAGTGCTTCGGTTTGATGCGCCAGTCTTCCCGGAACTGGGCGCGGTAGGCATTGTCATCCTTTTTGCTCATCTTCAGACTGCCCCAGCTTTTGGCATAGATGACATCCGCGCCGTTGCACGCCTTGTATATATCTTTGACCACAGACAACTTGCCTCCGGATTGTTTGTAAGCTTTTCGGGCAAATGACATATATGCCTCGTCAAGTTCATAGCCTTCGGGATGCGCGATGGTAAGATCCATGCCGAGAAGGCTCGCAGCCGCCAGCATGGACTGGGCCACGCCGGGGGATTTCACCCTCTCTGCATAAGCCCATGACATCACTATCTTCTTTCTCCGCCAATCGGCGCCCAGCTTTTCGATGATCGTCATCAGGTCCGCCATCGTCTGGCATGGATGCTCCTTGTCATCCAGACCGTTAATGATGGGAATGGTCGCATTGGCCGCCAGTGTAGCCACGATATCTCTCGCCATGCCATATTTCTCCAGGTCATAGACCCGGATCATCAGTGCATCGAGATAACGACTCATGATCCTTGCCGTATCCTCCCACGTCTCTTTATGGGCAATCTGTGTCGTTTCCTCGGTATAGTATTGGGCGTGTCCTCCCAGCTGCGTCATCCCCGTTTCAAAGGATATCCGCGTTCGCGTGGAAGGCTTCGTAAACAACATCCCGAGACTCTTGCCCTCCAATACCTCGTGGCGCTGGCCTCGGGCGAGCATCCGCTTGAAATCGAAACCCGTCTCCAAGATCGTTTCCAGCTCTTCGCCCGTAAAATCCATCATGGATACAAAGTGTCTTCCCTTCATGTTCGTCTTCATATGATTCACCCTCAAAATAATTTTTTGTTTCGGCCCATTTGATGATTCTTACGGACCACTTCAATGCTGCACAGGTGTGACCAATGCACCCATACCGGGATCCCCACGAATATCCCCGTTCTCGAACACGACTCGTCCCCGGCACAGGGTGATTCGGATATGGTGACGGATCGTCCATCCCTCGTAGACCTTGCAGGACTGCCGCGCTTTCGTCCACATGGAATCCAGAATGACCGGACGGGGAGCGCCCGGTTCGACGACCACCAGATCGGCGTCGGACCCCTCCCGGAGCGCTCCCTTGCGGGGATAAATCCCGAGAAGCCGGGCCGGATTTTCGCTGAAATGCCTCACGACCTGCTCATATTCGAGTTCGCCCGACAACGCCTTCTCCAGCATAAGCGGGAGGCTCAGTTCGAGAGCAGGAATTCCATCCGGTGCAAGCCAAATGTTTTCCAGACCTCTTTCTTTCTCCTCCAATCGGTAGGGTGCATGATCGCTGCTGAGGATATCAATCCAGCCGTTATGGAATCGCTGAAAGAGTCCCTCGCGCAAGGCTTCGGAACGGATCGGCGGCTTGACCCGCGCAAAAGGGCCGTGGGAACGAACGACATCCTGAGAAAGCAGCAGATATTGGGGGCAGGTCTCAGCATAGATCTTGGACCCTTCAGCCTTCGCCTCCCTTATCCTATCCACCGCTTCAGGGGTGCTTACATGACAGATCAGCACCCGCGATTCTGTGCGCTTCTGTGCCCGTATGACACGCTCGACCGCAATGAGTTCCGTCCGGGGAGGGCGGGACATGGCAAATGCATCGAGGCCCTTCACACTTGAAGCCTGTACGGCGCGCGTCTCACCGGCGATGGTCTCCGGATCCTCGGCGTGAACGGCAACGAACAGGCCTTCTTTACCCGCTGCACGCAACACCTGCTCCAGCGATATTTCATCGGGGGCGCACAGACCGTAGAACTCCCGTTCGCGGCCTTCAGGGGGGGGCATGAGAAACGTCTTGAATCCTACAACGCCGGAGTCGGCAAGCGCAGGGATCGCATCCAGATTGTCGGCCCCGGCTCCACCATAAAAACAGAAATCAATCCTCGCATGTTCGGCGGCGTGGCGGACACGTGTGCGAAGAGCATCGGCATCGGACGCAGGGGGGTCACTCACCGGCATTTCCGCAAGGGTGGTTACTCCGCCCGCGGCGGCCGCCGCCGTAGCCGATTCGAAATCTTCCCGGTGAGCAAAGCTGGGAGCGCGCACGTGCACATGGGAATCCACCATGCCGGGCATGACCAAACATCCATGGGCATCAATGGTGCGCCTCGATGCCGGAATATCATGCCCGGGACCGATGTAGCTGATGGTCTGACCTTGGACACCGACGGCCCCAACAAATGAACCTTCGGCTGTCACAATGAGACCACCCACAATATTCACGTCATTGGTCATTGAATCCACCGTTCCCCTGCTCCCGGTCTATCTCGCCGAGAGGTACGCATGCATTGAACGGGCGGCCCTTTTCCCCTGGGCAACGGCCTCAACAACCGTCTGCCGGCTGCTGATGCAGTCCCCTCCGGCAAAAAACTTGCTGCTCCCTATGCGTAGCGTTTCCTTGTCCACGGTTCCTTGACAGGCAACCGCCACGTCGTTGAGCATAGAATTTCTGTCCTTGCCGAGAGACCATATCACTGCATTGGCAGGGTAGATGAAATCGGTGCCCGAAACAGCCGAGAAACTCCTTCTGTCCTGTCCGCATTCCCCGGACGGCTCTGTCCTGGCCAGCGTGATCGCTTGAAGCTCACCGCTTCCATTCAGGGTAGAGGGCTCCGTTTGCCACAGAAACTCAACCCCTTCCTTCATCGCCTTGATGAACTCCGCCTCGTCAGCGGGCATTTCGCGACGGGATCGTCGGTAGGAGACGATCGATCGGATCGCTCCGAGACGAAGAGCAGTCCGAGCACAGTCCATGGCCGTGTTGCCTCCCCCTACGGTAACACAGACCCCCAACAGCTTCCCTATCTGGCCTTCCTTGACCATCTTAAGAAACGTCTCCGCATCATACTGACCTCTCAAATTTTCCCCAGCCACCTGAGCCCGGCGGGCTTGTGCCAATCCCATTCCTAAAAACACCGCATCGAATTGAGCAGACAAGACATTCTCTATGAATTCCCGTGATACAGAGACCCCGTGATGGATCATGATCTCCTCTGTACACAGCTCCCGGAAATCGCGGTCGATCACTTCGTTTGGGACCTTGAAGTTCGGAATCTCACGCGTGACCGTACCCCCCAGGAACTTCTCCTGCTCGAACATTTCCAATTGATAGCCTAAAAGACGAAGTTCATGGGCACAGCTCAAGCCTGCAGGTCCCGCACCGACAATTGCGATTTTCTTGTTCACCTTGTCAGTTAGAACCTCGTATCCGGAGTACTCGGCATTATCGCAGGCAAATTTCTGAAGACGCGCGATGGGAATAGGATCCCCCAATTTTCTAAACGTGCAATGTTTCTCGCAGAGTTCCTCGGAGGGACACACATAGGCACATATTCCACCAAGGCAATTGTCCCTCTTGATAACACGCTTCGCCCCTTTGATGTCGCCCCATCGAAGCATGCGTATGAACTGGGGAACATCAACACGGGATGGACACGCCTCCTTACAAGGGGCTTCGTAGCAGAACAGGCATCTGCTTGCCTCTCTCGTCACCCACTGCAACTGCTGGCGATCTTCTTTCATTGCTCTCATCCCTTACTTTCTTTCCGTTTAAGCTCCATGCAGCCTTCAACAGGGCAGATCCCTTTACAAAGGCCGCACCCGTCACATTTTTCTTCATCCACGAATGCGATGCGATCCTTCCCCATGCTGATAGCCTGATAACCGCTGTCCCTGCATGCAATCACACAAAGTCCGCACCCGACGCACTGGGTCCTATCGACATGGCTGGCCAACCGATAATCCCGGCTGAGTTCCCGATGGGGCATGATACTGGGTAGTCCCAGCCCCACGAAATCGGAAATATGGGCGAACTCCATCTTCTCCATGTAGTCCGCAAGCCCATGGGTCAGGTCCTCGATGATGCGGTAGCCGTACTGCATCACCGCAGAACAGATTTGTACTGTGGACGCACCAACCAAGATATACTGAACAGTGTCCTCCCAGTTCGCAATCCCTCCGATACCCGAAATAGGAATTTTCACATTCTGGGCGATCTGCGCAACGCACCTCAACCCGACCGGCCTAATCATGGCGCCGGACAGTCCGCTGAATGCACTTTTACCATCCACCCGGGGATACGGAGTAAAGGTATATACGTCCATCCCGTTGAGACAATTAAGCGTGTTAATGGCCGAGATGGCATCAGCACCTGCTTCCTTTGCAGCCTTTGCCTTTTGGGGGATGTTCTCGACCATGGCAGGAAGCTTCACCATTATTGGCAGCGTCACGGTCCGGCGAATCCACCCGACCACCTCCTGAATGAGCCCCACACTGCTCCCTATGGTTGCTCCACCACCACCTTCCGCCATCCCATGGGAACACGAAAAATTCAGTTCAAATCCATCCACTCCCGCTTGGGCAAATCGCCGCGCCACCTCTTTCCACTGAGATTCGACCAGCCCTTCTGTATGCAGCAAACTCGCAAGCAGGAGATGCTCCGGGCAGTTCTTTTTGATACGCACGACGTCCTCAAGCCATTCGTCAATCGGCTTTTGGGCACCGAGTTCAAAATTGGTAAATCCTATGACGCGGCCGTCCTGCTTGATCGCATGGATTCTTGGATTGACATTTTTATATTTGGTGTAATCGTATGTCAGGGTCTTGATGACCGCCCCCCCCCATCCCTGGTCAAAGGCACGCTCGATCATCTCACCCGTGTTTGTCGGAGGCGCCGAAGCGAGTATGAAAGGATTGGGACAGCGGAATCCAGCAAAATCGACTTCTATCGATGCCATCGTTCAGTCTTCTCCCTCATGAATATCTATTGTTTCAGCTGTTGGCCTTTGCAACACCCTCGCATGCACCCTGCCGTGTTCGGACTTGCTACAGAAACACAGCTTCCTCATCATTACGTTTCTCACGTTGCATGAACCGTCACCATCGAAACCAGCTCGCCTACATCTCTTGAGGATTCGATGTTATTCACGTAATCAATGACCCGTTCTGTTCGGGCCTCATCTTGGAACACTCTTCCCACAAGCAACCGGAATTTTTTCTCCACGTCCCCATGGGTCACTGGGTTGCGCTTGTCTCCCCTGGGATTGTCCACAACGGCCGTGTATTTCGCGCCATCTTCCATCGTGATGGTCGCTGCACTGGAGTATTGACCTGGATATCGCCGTTCGAACTCCTCGTCCTCCACAACCTCCACACATTTCATTAATTTCCGTGCCTGAGGATCCCGCAGACTCTCCTCGGTAAATTCATCAATCCCAACCTTGCCCCGAACAAACGCTATGGCTGACTGGTATGGCATACTGAACTGACCGTCCACCACATTCTGTGGATCCCATTTCCTCGGCTCCGCCAACAGGTGGATCGTATATTTTGACGAACGAATCAGAATTTTCTTTATCTTTCTTGGATCAGGGTGATACTTTTGCACCAGTTCAAGGCATGCGTCCAGATGTCCGCCCGAATACCTGCAACAGGGATACACCTTGATGCTTGACGTCGTAAACTCCCATCGCGCCCCGAGTTCCTCCGTAATCCACTTACTGTCATAGTGATCCAGATGAGAATAGGCGTGGAGCACACCATCAACTCCCTCATAGATGTCGGACGGTCCGTTGAAACCTTTCTGTGCCATTCTTGCTGCAATGATCCCACAAAAGGCAGGATGTCCTGCCTGAAGCCGCTTTGTGAATGAACCCTCCGAATTCCAAGCCATAAGACCAGACACCATACTTCCAGCAATTCCCTGTGTATAGATGAGCTGTTGACGATTCAGCTTCATCAGCTTGCCTGCCGAAAGACTCGCTCCCATTGTCCCGCACGTGCTTGTAGGGTGAAAACCCTGATAGTACATGTCTCCCAGGAAAGCAGCTCCGAGCCGGCACACCAATTCGTTACCCAGAGCTATGGCAGTCACAAGCTCCTTTCCGTTAATCTTCAGCGCTTCTCCTATTGCCAGGCTAACAGGTATTGTTGCCGGGCTCGGATGTGCATTGGACTCATTGTGGTCATCCACAAAATCGAACCCGTAACACTGAATGGCATTTGCAAAGGCCGCATTCGGCGCTGCAACCTTTTTACCTAAGCCTACGATGGTCGCCTCCGCTGGTCCACCCAACTCCTCCGCCGTTTCCCGCGCGATTCGGCTTGATTCGAGATTCCGAGTTCCCACCATAGATCCCAGCACGTCCAACAGCAGGGTCTTAACATAGGATATTGCAGGAGCAGGCAATGTTTTGTAGCTCGTCCCAACAGCAACATCTGCAATCTGTTCGGCCAGTTTCTTTTCACTCATCGTTTTTCTCCTCTTCATGTTCATAAAGTAATAAAGTTCAATCTATGCTTTCCGTCCGACTGCCCGGACATTGAAGCCAAGTAATACATGTGCAAAGAGTTTTCTCGTTCGTTCAATGAAATAAGGTCACCTTCAACGCTGTTACTATGGATATGTCGCCAATCTTCATTCAAGCGGTACGACAGATTTTTCTTAACCTGAATATCGTTCATGACTCCACATTTCATGTTGTAGCCTTAGTCCATATTTTTATATGGCATTCTTGCAGACGATTCGCTTGGATCTCTTTAATCAACAACGGAAGTATTTTTCGGAAATCGCCCACAACGGCGAGATCGGCCACCTCGAAAATAGCCGCTTTTTCATCCTTGTTGA
>JAFGRP010000092.1 GCA_016935075.1 Deltaproteobacteria bacterium
ATTCCATTCGCCGGTATGGGTCCCCGTAGCTCGAACACAAACCCACACCCTGTCCCCTTCAGCGATGATATCTTCAATATGTTCATGCCAATCGGGGAAGGCTGTGAAAGCGAGCTGGAAGAGCTGTCTGAAACTTTCCAGACCCTGCTGGTGATGGGTGTGGTCAACATAATCTGGTGCCACCACATCGTCAAACAAATCCAGGTTTCGCGCATTATAGGCTTCAATAAACTTACGAACGATCGCCTTGTTCTGTTCCAGTGACATGGAATATCACTCTCCTTGAATCCCTTTTTTTAATATTTAACAGTTGTTGGGGATCAAGAAAAAAGCGAACTCCAATTCACAGAGAATTTTAAAATGGGAGGGCTCGTAACCCTCCGTTCTTACGCCCCGGCCGGGATTCGAACCCGGGTCAAAAGCTCCGCAGGCTTCTAGGATATCCACTACCCTACCGGGACCAGAAAGATCATACCAATGAGATATGTCTTCATATGAAGAGGACGTGGAATGGTATAAGATTTTTGAATACTGCCTGTACGTATGAACGTATCCTTTTAGAGGGAAGGAGTTGAGTAGATGTTTTTGGGGATAACAATCTTGTATGAGCATAGGAACGAATTCATTCCATTCAGATTCGGGTTACTGGCTCAACGAGGACGGGTGCTTTCATGGCAGAGCTGAAACGGACTCTTGGCGTCTGGCAGGCAGCGGCGGTCAGCATTGGCGCAATCATCGGGGCAGGTATCTTCGTCCTGATCGGAGTCGCATCGGGGCTTGCCGGCCCGGCGGTGATCCTCTCCTTTATCCTTGCCGGGCTTGCCGCTCTTTTCACAGCACTCTGTGCCGCTGAGCTCTCATCGTTCATCACCGAATCCGGAGGTTCGTACATCTACACGCACCACGCATTCGGAAGGTTCTGGGGGTTTATTGTCGGGTGGGTGCAGACGGCAGACTATGTTATCGGTGCCAGTGCGGTCTCGATCGGCTTCGCCGGATACCTGATCTATTTCCTGCATATTCCTTCAACCACGGCCGCTCTCATCATTATCGCTTTCGTTTTACCTCTGGCCCTGGGGGTCATAAATCTCCGGGGAATGCGTGAGGCCGCCGGAATGAACTCGATCATGGTTTTTTTGAAGATCATCGCTCTGATCATTTTCATCGGGATCGGTGCCTGGTTCATTGGCCAGCACGGGCCATCGGGAAGTTATGTGCCGTTTTTCCCCAACGGAATGTCCGGGATGCTGCATGGAGCAGCGATCATATTCTTTGCCTTCGTTGGATTCAACACCGTGACGGTGATTGCCGAGGAGGTGAAGGATCCGGTCCGGAATGTTCCCCGGGCTCTTCTCATCGCATTCGTTGTTTGTGCCGCCCTCTACATCGGTGTATCAACCGTTGCCATTGGACTTGTCGATTGGTCGGTGCTTGCCACGTCCAATGCACCCCTCGAGACCGCCCTCCATGTTGCGACCCAGAACCCCTTTGTCCTCGCGTATGTCTCGATTGCCGCCCTGTTTGCCACCGCCTCGGTGGTCATGTCGAGCATCTTCGGGGGGTCACGGGCGCTCTTCGCCATGGCCCGGCAGAACCTTCTTCCCCATCCCATCACCAGGATATCAGGGAACGGGGTTCCTTACATCTCCGTGATCATCGTTTCAGTGGTCATGGCAGGGATCGTCCTCGTATCCGGGGGAAATCTTGCTACGCTCGCCCAGGTTTTTAATTTCGGAACGCTCCTCACCTTCTTCTTCATCAACATGAGCCTTGTGAAACTCAGGTGGGACAATCCGGAGGCTGTCCGCGGGTTCAAGGTTCCTGCCTATCCGCTGACACCGGTGCTTGGCATCCTGTCCTGTGCTCTTCTCCTCGTGTACCTGAGCCGATATGCCATTATCTTCGGGGTGATCTGGATCGCCATAGGGATCCTGATCTTCGAGGCAAACCTGAAAGATTTCAAGAAAAAAGTAGAGGCGAAGTTGAAGAAAGAGCTTCATTCGGAAAAGCGGCCGGAGCCATAGGCTTCATTTGCTGAAAGAAATTTTAATCGGTTAAAAACGTGCGCATGCTCCGTGGAAAAAAAGAGACGGATTATTTCTTGGCCACTTTCTCTTCTTTCAGCACCTTCTTTGCGACGATGAACACAACGAAGGCGACGATGACGAAGTAGATCAGGTCGGCGAGGAACTTGCCCCAGGTGATGACGATTGGCCCGATAATCAGCTGCGCATTCTGCCAGTCGCCCCCGGGAATGAAGAAGGTGATGATTGGCATCAGGATGTTATTGACGAACGACTGGATCAGTTGGGTGGCGGCGACACCGATGATGAAGGCTACGGCCAGGCCGATAACCTTGTATTCGTAAAGGAACTCCTTAAATTCCGAAATCAGACTCATTCTGTTCACCTCAAATTCTACAGGTAAGGAATGGAGAAAGGATTATATAAAGCAGACGGCCCCGTTCACCCGGAGATCGAACTCTGATTTTGAGGCGGGACATATCGGGAAATTTATCATTCACCTGCGTATAGAAGTACCACAGCAACCATGATCATCCTCCGATGCCGCCGGTGCAACGGGACCGGTCTGATCCAGAACGAGCAGTACCAGATCTGCCAGGCCCTCTCCTCACCGGACACCCAGCGGTACTTCCACATACCGACTGAAGAACAGGTCGGCGATGACGATGACCTGCAGCACGACGCCTGCAGAAATGTGGCAGAATATGTCGAGTGCCCGGTCTGCGACGGAGCAGGAACGATTGCGTTTGACGACGAGGAGTGGGAAATCCGGATCGTCGCCGATGAGGATGCCGGGACAGGGGCATAAACCTTTTCTTCCGGCGCTCCGCCCGGGACACCTGCTTATGGGATCCAGCCCTTTTCCCTGGAAAAATAATTACAGGTTCCGGAGCTTCTGACCGAAGACCGGCAGGAAGTCCTTCTTCCGGGACATGACCCCCTC
>JAFGRP010000093.1 GCA_016935075.1 Deltaproteobacteria bacterium
ATGACCTCGGTGGTAAGCTGGTTGCCGGCGGGAGGATCAGCGGTATTCAGGCCTCTCTTGGTCTCACCTGCGCGGATTGAATGGTTTGTCTTGTCGCTGCGTCTTCAGCGAAAATAACTAAACTTTTCAAGATATTGGCGATAAGGACTCGCTCAAAGCGTACGAAAGTATAGGAGAATTCGTGTTTGTCTGTCAAGAGATAGGTGGGCAAGGGAGATATGCCGTAGAATCGTAGTGCGATACTTCTTCGCAATTTGCGGAGAAGTTCAGTTACGAGTGACGAGACGCTTCGCTCACGAGATACGAGTAAAGGCGTTGACTCGTCACTTGTCACTCGTCAATTTGGTTGCGGCGGCAGGCCCGCATTGGGGGGTTGCTACCCGAGGAATCTTTACGATAGGATAAGATAATCGCAGGAATCGCGACGAAATCGGGTTACCCTCGACTTCCAAGTTCATGCCCGGTAACGCGCGAGCAGGTTCACATGGTATTCGGTTCCCTTTGATCGCTCGGGGGGGGCGGCGACTTTGCCCGGGAAGTTCATAAGAAGGAAATCCGGGTTCCTGGGAGGTTGAAAGGAAGTGAATGAATGGCGTTTCATCGACTTTTCTCCCATCCCTCAGTTCGTGCTGAACCGGGAACATCGTATCATTCGCTGGAATATCCCCTGCGAAAATCTCACCGGCTTTCGTTCCCGGGACATGCTGGGCACAAAGGAGCAGTGGAAGCCCTTTTACGCAGCCCCGCGTCCGACCCTGGCCGACATGTTGCTCGACCATGAACCCTCCCAACTGGAACGATGCCTGGAGTCCAAGACGATCAGGAGATCCGTGACGGTGCCCGATGCCTTCGAGGAGTCCATGACGGTGGAACTGGGCGGGTTGACGCGGAACCTGCATTGTATCGCCACGTTGATCGTCGACGCCGACGGCGGGGTTCAAGGCGCGGTGGAATCCATACAGGACATCACCGCCCAGAGGCAGCTCGAGCAGGAACTCCGACAATCCAACGAGGATTACCGAACCCTGGCTGAAAATTTCCCGCACGGTTTTTTGGTGACCCAGGATAGGGTACTGGTGCTGGTGAACCGCGCCTTCGCAAATCTCCTCGGGTACCCCGGCCCGGAAAACATCATCGGGATGAATGCCGCCGACCTGATCGGGGAGGATCACCGGGACCAGTTCAACCGCAACCTGGATTTGGTAGTCAGCGGCAAGGCCTCACTCCGAAAAAACCAGTGGCCGCACATCTGTCGGGACGGGAATCTGATCTGGCTGGAAGGGCATCCCCGCCGGATCAGCTGGCGGGGCCGGCCGGCTTTGCTTTCGACCCTGGTCGACGTGACCGAACTGCGGCAAAAGGAATTGCAGGCTTTGGAAAAGTCCTGCCCGCCCGGAATCAACAACTTTGTCGAAACCAACATTCGGGACCGGTATCGCCTGGGGAGGATCATCGGCAAGAGCGAGGCCATGCGGGAGGTCTACAGCCTGGTTCTCAAGGCAGCCGCTCGGAGGGAAAACGTCATCATCACGGGAGAATCCGGGACAGGTAAGGAGATCGTGGCCCGGACCATTCACGAACTCAGTTCGCGTTCGGAACGTCCTTTTGTCCCGGTCAACTGCGGCGCCATCCCTGCGGATCTGTTCGAAAGCGAGTTTTTCGGCTACAAGAAGGGTGCCTTTACAGGTGCTTATGCGGACAAGCCGGGATTTCTGTCTGCGGCCCACCTGGGCACCCTGTTCCTGGATGAAGTCGGAGATCTGCCCCTCAATATGCAGGTGAAGCTTCTCAGGGTCCTCGATCATTCCACGTACAGCCCTGTCGGTTCCAGTGAGATCAAGTCGGCGGATATCCGAGTGATTGCCGCAACCAACCGCGATCTTCTGGAGCATGTACAGAGCGGAAACATGAGGGAGGATTTCTTCTTCAGACTCTACATTATCCCCATCCACATGCCTCCGCTTAGAGAACGGAAGGAAGACATCCCGCTCCTGGTGGAGTATTTCCTCTCCGAACGCCATGTGGGTTCGTCGTCTTCCAGCTTCATACCCGGATATGTCATGGACGCGCTGTACGCCTACGACTGGCCTGGCAATGTCCGGGAACTGCAGAACACAATCCAGCGTTTCATGACACTGGGAAAACTGGACATGATCCTCTCCGAAAGCCGAGGCATCGAGGAGCCCGCGCCCGGGTTGTTCGAAGACGGCTCGATAGGGGATCTGCGAAAAAACCGCAATCGGTATGAAGCGGAACTCATCCGGCACGCCCTGCGCCAAAGTGGCGGGAACCGGTCCCAGGCGGCGGCCATGCTGGGTATATCCCGAAAGACATTTTACCGTAAACTAGAAAAGTGGAACATTTTAGACACATAGTGTGTCTTTATTGGCCGATACTTTTTTGTCCGGCTATTATAAGATGTTTGGCCCCGTCCCCAAAAGGTGTTTCCTTATCGACACAGTTGAAAGCATCGCTGCAGTGCTCAAAAAGTCTATAATCACCCTGAATTAATTGCTGTTTCTCAATTTGGCCCGCCTATTGCTCTCCTGACAGAGCTAAATGCTTCTTCTAAATAATCGGTTTCAAGGGTTGCGGGGCAATCCCGCCTTTTCCACAGGGGCGGTATGGGATTCATGTGGCGGTTCCATCCGTGGTCTGGAACGTTCAGGTTGCAGGCGCGGCACGTCCCGAGGCTTGGCTGAAAGGATCGAATCATACCGGGAGGGAATGAATGTTACGAAAAATCGACCAGGAAAAATGCATTGGTTGCGGGGCCTGCTTCAAGACCTGCGGCCTGGACGTATTCAGGCTGAATACGAACCAGGCGGAGATGCCGCCCTGCCAGAACGCCTGTCCGGCCGGGGTGGATATCCGGGCCTATGTGCACCTTCTGCAGCAGGGTAAAATTCGGGAAGCAGCCTCGGTTCTGATGGAGACGAACCCGATTCCGGCGCTTACGGGACGCACCTGCCATCGCTTCTGCGAGAAAAAGTGCGCGCGCTCCAAGGTGGACGAGGCGGTCAACGTGAACGGCCTCGAGCAGTTCGTGGGCGACTGGGCCCTGGCGCATCCGCCCGAAGCGACGCCGGTGACGCGCACGGGCCGGGTGGCGGTGATCGGCTCCGGCGCCGCCGGCTTGACCGGGGCCTATTACCTGAACCGATACGGTTTTTCCGTGACGGTATTCGAAAAGGCGGAAAAACCGGGCGGCCTCTTCCGGGGCGGCTATCCGGAACTGGATCAGGGTGTGCTGGACGCGCAAATCGAATATATGAAACGGCTGGGGATCCAATTCCAGTGCGGAGCGCGTGTCGGTGACGGCCAGGATCTGCACTTCTCGGCTCTCGGTGAGAAAGGCTACAAGGCGTTTTTATTGGCTGTGGGCTCTCACAAGGAAAAGGGCAAGCGGGAAACGCCGCCCTTTTCCTCCGTGGCCTCCATCACCTCAGACTGCCTGATTACGGTCAGCCCAACCTCCTACGTCACTTCCAGCCGGAACGTCTTTGCGGCCGGGGATGTCATCGGCGGCGGTCGTTCCATCCCGCATGCCGTCGCCGGCGGCAGGGAGGCTGCCGAATCCATCCTTCGCTACATGGACGGCTGGGATCTGCTCGAAGGCCGGAACCAACCCCGCCCGCTTCTGGAAAGGCTTCCCGGCGAGGGAATCCAGGCCGTGCCCCGCCTGAGCAGAACCTCGCTTGCGGGGAAACAGGGTTCCCGGGGCTTTCAGTACGAGGAAATGCTGGTGGAGGCCCAGCGCTGCATGACCTGCGGCAGCAAGGCCGTAGCCAGGTACAAGGACGACTGCATGGTATGCTACTTCTGTGAGATGGCCTGCCCGGTCGGGGCCATTGTCGTCCATCCGTTCAAGGAAGAGTTGCCGCGGACCATACCGTATCCGAACGAGGGGGTGAAATAGATGAAAAAGAGTGAATTCGAACATCAATTCAAGGCGGACGTTCTGATCGTGGGAGGCGGCTTCGCGGGTATGTGGGCGGCCATAGGGGCCAGGCAGCACGCCGAGAACGTGCTTCTGCTGGACAAAGGCCCTCGGGACTGGGGCGGCCTCGGAACCATGTCGGGAGGCGATTTTCAGTGCGTGGTGAGAGGCGTGACCGAGGTCAAGGACGCCCTGGACGACGTGGTGTACTACCATGACGGTTTGACCGATCAGGAGATGATCGAAAAGATCCTGATCCAGTCCTACGACCGCTTCGAGCATTACGAGCGTTTGGGCAACGTCTTTGTTCGTGAGGAAAACGGCCAGCTCAAGGGCATCCCGCAACGCGGCCTGAAGCACATGAGAATGCTTCTCTTCCGGCCGTACGGGGATGGCGGGCCGAACATGGCCGCCTGCCTGGTCCGGGAATTGAACCGCCTGGGCGTGCGTCGGATC
>JAFGRP010000094.1 GCA_016935075.1 Deltaproteobacteria bacterium
GGATCGGGTCGAGGCGATCTTCCGGGACAACGGCGGCTACGGGGATATCGATTGCCGGAAGGACTACGGCGGGATTGACCGCGTCGTGTCGGCGCGACATAATTAGGGACAGCCCGGAAAAGGGGGGAAAAAGGGGGGAAAAGGGGGAAAAGGGGGGACAGCTCCCTATTTTTCTTCGGCAAAATAGGGAGCTGTCCCCCCTTTTCCCCTTTTCCGGGAGCATGATTTTCCCGTTGCATGAAGCGCATTAAATGGATAGATGCTAATGGATACGGGTGGAAGTGAAGGGGGATGAACGATGGACAGGATGGTAATCACCGGCGGGAAGAGGCTTCAGGGGGATGTCCGGATCAGCGGCGCCAAGAATGCCGCGCTGCCGGTCCTGGTTTCATCGCTTCTCGTCGATGGATGGAACACCTTTCACAACATTCCGGACCTTCTGGACATCAAGACGATCCGAAAGCTGCTGGGAAGCCTCGGTGTGGAGATCGAGGGGGATGAGACGGTCCGGATCAACGCCGGCGGGATCACGAATTGCGAGGCCTCCTACGATTTGGTCCGGACGATGCGGGCCTCGGTTCTGGTCCTCGGTCCCCTCGTGGCGCGGATGGGGGAGGCGCGGGTTTCCCTGCCGGGAGGCTGCGCCATCGGGGCGAGGCCGGTCAACCTCCATATCCAGGCGCTCCGGGAACTCGGCGCGGAGGTGACGCTGAAGGACGGGTACGTCGAGGCGAAGGCGTCGCGTCTGCGGGGCGCAACCCTCTATTTCGATATCCCCACCGTTACGGGCACGGAAAACATCATGATGGCCGCGACGCTCGCGGAGGGAACGACCATCCTGAAAAACGCGGCGCGCGAGCCGGAGATCGTCAATCTGGCCGAAGTGCTCATCGGTATGGGGGCGAGAATCCGCGGAGCGGGAACCGATGCGATCACGATCGAGGGGGTGAAATCGCTCCATCCCGTGGAGGCGGCGGTGATCCCGGACCGGATCGAGGCGGGCACCTTCCTGATCGCCGCCGGGATGACCGGCGGGGATGTACGGGTGCTCGGCTGCGACCCTCTCCATATCGAGGCGCCGATCGCCAGGCTGCGGGACGCCGGGATGCGGATCGACGCGGAGGCGGGTGCCGTCCGGGCCCGGGGTGGGGAACCGGTGCGAAGTGTGGATGTCAAGACGCTTCCGTATCCGGGATTCCCGACGGATCTGCAGGCCCAGATCATGGCCATGATGTCCATCGGCAACGGCCTGAGCGTCATCACCGAGACGGTCTTCGAAAACCGCTTCATGCACGTCAGCGAGATGATGCGGATGGGCGCGGATATTGTCGTCCAAGGGAAGAGCGCGATCGTCCGGGGGGTTGCGAAACTCCGCGGGGCGCCGGTGATGGCGACGGATCTCAGGGCGTCGGCCTCGCTGATCCTGGCCGGACTGGCGGCGGAGGGGACGACGACCCTTTCCCGTGTCTATCACATCGATCGGGGTTATCAGCGGATCGAGAAGAAATTGTCGGCGCTGGGGGCCGATATCCGGCGGGTCGCCGGATAAACGGCAAAAAAGAGAACTTTGAAAATCGCGATCCCTCCGCGCGCTGGACATTTTTCGATCCTGTAACGGAAAATGGGGACAGCTCCCTGTTTTTCCCGAAAAATAGGAAGCTGTCCCTAATTTTCCTACAGGGTGCCCCGAAAAATCTCCAATGCGCGCTTCTGGGATCCGATTTTCAGGCGACGAAAATTTTTTAAGTATACTATTCCTTTACCGGAAGCGGTTTTTCCGGTGGCGCGTCGTTTCGGCAGAAGAGGGGGCAGCATGAAGATCATCAGAACGGACAGCGCGGAGTTTGAAAGGCATTTCCGGAGGATCCGGGAACGGGGCCGAATCTTCGATCCCGAACTCTGGGCGGCCGTCGGGCGGATCGTCGAAGAGGTCGGCCGGCGGGGCGATGAGGCCCTCTTTGAATATACCGCCCGGTGGGACGGACACGCCGTGACCGCTGCGACGGTCGAGGTCTCCGCCGATGAGCGGGCGGACGCCGTCGCACAGGTTCCTCCGGAGGATCTGGAGATCCTCCGTCTGGCCGCCGCGAGGATCGAACGGTTTCACGAACACCAGCGCTGCGAGGGGTGGTCCGTTGCGGATGAGGAAGGTGTGGAACTCGGCCAGCGCATCCTCCCGCTGGCGCGCGTCGGCATCTATGCCCCGGGGGGGCTGGCCTGTTATCCCTCCACCGTCCTGATGACCGCGATCCCCGCCCGGATCGCCGGCGTCGGCGAGATCATTCTCGTGACGCCTTCTGGCGACGGGCTGCTCCATCCCTTGATCGCCGCCGCCGCGGAGATGGGCGGCGTGAGCCGGATCTTCAAGATCGGCGGCGCCCAGGCGATCGCGGCCCTTGCCTTCGGCACGGCGTCGATTCCCCGCGTCGACAAGATCGTCGGTCCGGGAAACGCCTATGTGGCGGCCGCCAAGAAGATGGTTTTCGGCCGGGTTGCAATCGACATGATCGCCGGTCCCAGCGAGATCCTGATTATCGCCGACGGGACGGGAGAGGCGGCCTGGGCGGCGGCGGATCTCCTGGCGCAGGCCGAGCATGACGAGACGGCAAGCGCCGTTCTGCTCACGCCGGATGAGCCGTTCGCCGGGGCCGTGGCGGGGGAGGTCGAACGCCGGCTTGCGGATTTCCCGCGGAAAGGGATCGCCTCCCGCGCTCTCGGCGCCTTCGGGGCCGTGGTGATCACGCGCGATCTCGCCGAGGCGGTCACGCTGGCCAACCGTTTCGCGCCGGAACACCTCGAACTGATGGTGCAGAATCCCCGGGACCTCCTTGCGGGAATCCAAAACGCCGGGGCGATTTTCCTGGGGATGTACACGCCGGAGGCGCTGGGCGACTACATGGCGGGACCCAATCATGTCCTGCCGACCGGGGGAACGGCCCGCTTCGCCTCGCCGCTGGGCGTCTACGATTTCATCAAGCGGACCAGCCTTCTTTCTTTTTCGCAGGAGGCGCTACGGCGTTACGGAACGGAAACCGCCCGTTTCGCAGAGATGGAAGGGCTCGGCGGTCATGGGAATTCCGTCCGCCTGCGTTTAGTAGACTGTTGAGCAATGCCCGTCTGCATCTTAACAAAATATGAAAATCTTCTTGACATACAAGTTGTCGTACCGTAGCATCGCCGCGCGCAACGCGCAAAATTAAGTTAGTCCTTATCAAACAGCGCAATCAGATTTGATTTTTCAGCATCGATGCATTCAGTGGAGGAAATTGTTCAGAATTATATTCAATTGAATTAATTGATTTGACGAAAGAAATATCTGCAGTGATTACCGTCACGGAAGCGTAATACGCAGAATTTTGGCTTTTAACGGAAATAACACAGAACGGAGCGACGGGTTATACTCAAGGCTTTATAAGGGCGTTAAAATCTTCTGATGGAGAAACGATAGTGAGCAATGCGCAAAGACTGATCTGTGAACAGTGCGGAAGGGGTATCGAGGAAGAAAACTTTCAGTTGAATTGCCCTGATTGCAGAACGACCCTCCGCGTCCAATATGATCTTAAGAAATTGAAACGAGACTTTGCCGCTCTCGATGATCGACTTTTCAGCGGTTCGTTTCTTCGGAATTATCAGAATTTTCTTCCCATTAAACAGCCCGACCTGATTGATCGGGTTTCCCTGAACGAGGGTCAAACCCCTCTGATCCCTTCGCACCGTCTCAAAAAAGAACTTGGTATTACGGATCTACTCTTCAAGATAGAATCCCATGGCCCAACATTATCCCTTAAGGATCGCGGAACATCGCTGTGCGCATTGAAGGCATTGGAATTGGGATTTGACACATTGTGCGTCGCTTCCTCAGGAAACAATGCCGCTTCTGTCTCCGCCTATGCGGCACGCGCAGGGCTCAAAGCCGTTGTCTTTGTTCAGCGGGATTTATCTCCGGCGAAGATTTTAAAAATAATGGCGTACGGTCCGCAGCTTGTCAAGATCGATGGCGATATGAGCATTGCAAGCCGTCTCTGTCGAGAGATGCTGGCAAGACATCACTGGTTTGAATGCGGGGGGCCGAGTCCGTATCGATTTACTGCCAAGCGCATCGTTGCCTATGAAGTCGTCAGGCAACTGGGGGGTAGGGCGCCAGACGTAATGATCCTTCCTGTCGGTGGTGGTACAGGTATGGCCTCCGTCTATTGCGGTTTTCTGGAGTTGAAGGACATGGGGGTGATTTCTGCTCTACCGAGATTAATTGGCGTTCAATTTGCCGCCTGCGCCCCAGTTGCCCGTGCCTACGATAAGAATACAGATGTAATCGAACCGGTTGAAAAAAAACCATGCGTTTCCGATGCGTTGTTAAATAGGACACCCATTGCTGGTCTCCAGGCACTGAGGGCGGTTCGGGAAACCGGAGGGAAAATCCTTACCATCACGGATGAAGAATCCATTGCTGCGATCCGCCAGCTGGGATCTCAAGAAGGACTTTTCATGGAGCCTGCGGGGTGTGCTGCCTTAGCAGCCTTGAAGAAACTGGTTTCAAAAGGAGAATTGAAGGGGGCAAAAACAGTCGTCTGTACACTAACCGGACACGGATTAAATGCGCCGGCAAGCGCCTTCTCGACCAGTGAATCTCCCGAGGTAGTGCCCGCCGATGTCGCATCCGTGGAGGCGTACTTAGGGCTTTGTTAAGAGGTCTTTGATTTTATGGTAATCCTGCGCGTGAGGTTCTAAACCCCTGTGAAGACGGATCGAGTAATATTTTGGCTGCTTTTTACCACTATCTCCATCCTTGTTGTCTATCCTTTAGGGAATCTGTTTCTTGGGAGTTTTTTATCAGAAACAGGGGGGATGACCCTCAAACACTGGCGTACTGCATTCGAAACACACCTCTTGTGGATTTCCATCCGTAACACCTTGTTGACATCGACTATCGCCACCTGTGTTGCAATCTTGATCGGTCTTTATTTGGTGATCGTCATTGCGAGAACCGATGCCCCATTCCGGAATCTTCTGAAGCTGGTCACTTTGGTGCCTTTTATCACTCCCCCGATCGTTGGCGGCGTCGCCTGGGGCATGCTCGCCGATCCATCTGGGGGCGTTCTGAACATCCTGCTGCAAAAGATCGGCCTCAATGCAACGTTGAATATCTATTCATGGGGAGGTATGATTTTGGTCATGGGCCTGTACACGGCGCCCATTGTCTACTTCATCTGCGCGAGTGGACTGGCGGGAATTGACACTTCCAATGAAGAATCCGCACGAACCTGCGGAGCAGGAAGATTCCGCATTCTTTTCGAGATAACTTTGCCCCTTCTTCTTCCAAGCATCGCCTCCGCCGGACTTTTGGTGTTCATGACGAACAACGTGCTTTTTGGTGTACATTCAGTCATAGGCATTCCTGCCAATATTCCCGTCCTGACAACGACCATCTACAGCGTCCTGGCCTTTATCCCGATTAACTATTATCATGCTGCTGTTCTTTCTATTATGTTGCTATCCCTTGGGGTCGTGGCAGCTCTCGCCAACCAGTTCATTGTCGGAAAACGTTCTTACTATACGGTCAGCGGAAAAGGTTTTCGACCCATGGTGGTCATAAGACTGGGGATGTGGAAATGGGTTATTGGGGTTTTGACTCTCACCTATGTTTTCCTTACGGTCATTTTGCCCTATGGAGTTATTTTACTGCGATCCTTTTCATCGCTTGCACTTTGGCAAGGTGGATCGCTGAAGCAAATGTTGTCTGATGTATCACTTCAAGGCTACACCTACATTCTGATCGAAAACAGCACGGCAAAACGTGCGATCTTCAATTCACTTTTTTTAGGGACCGTTTCCGCGATAGGGGCTGCTTTACTGGCCTTTATGGCGGCGTATTTTAATGTAAAAAAAGGAGGGAGAGCCGAAAACATCCTTGAGTTTATCACGATGACACCGCTAGCCGTTCCCGGGATCGTCTTTGGCGTTGCACTCCTCTGGACTTACTCGAGTCCGCCGCTCGTTCTATACGGTACCTTAACAATTCTTTTTCTGGGTTATCTGACCCATCAACTCCCGACAGCTTTTCGCGCCTGTTACGGCAATTTAAAGGGAATTCACCCCGAACTCGATGAATCAGCAAGGGTATGTGGCGCGGGCTGGTTTTATCGAATAAGCGAAATTACTTTACAACTCGCACGACCAGGCATCATGGTGGCAGCGCTTCTTGTATTTATCACTGTTCTGCGAGAGCTTGGTACTTCCGTGATCCTTTTTTCACATGGGACAGAAGTCTTGGCCTCGTTGATGTTTAATTTCTGGGAAGAAGGTCTTATGCAGCATGTGAGCAGCCTGGCCATGCTCAACGTAATCATCGTCATCGCTGTGTTATGGATCATGAACAAGGTCATGAGGGAACCCCTTGACAGAATGACCGGTTAGCAATGTGATATAAATTTATAAAGTTGGGGTTATTCAGTTATGCCGGATGTGAAGGTGAAAAACCTGAGGAAAGAATATGGGAAGAAGGTTGTTGTAGACAATCTGTGCTTTACAGCGGAAAATGGAAAACTCACAACCTTGCTGGGACCCAGCGGTTCAGGCAAAAGCACGGCGATTCGTATGATTTCCGGACTCGAAACGCCAAGCGGAGGGGATATCTGGTTGGGTGGTCGGGAGGTCTTCAAAGAGGACGTAGGGGAATTGGTGCCATCGGAGAAGCGTAATATAGGCATGGTATTTCAATCCTACGCCCTGTGGCCCCATAAAAGTGTCGCAGACAATATCGGGTTCCCTCTCCGTGTGAGGAAAACGAATAAGGTCGATATGCTCCAGAAGGTGAAAAAGTGCCTTGATCTTGTGAATCTCTCCGGTTATGAAAACAGACTTCCGGGACAACTGAGTGGTGGAGAGCAACAGCGGGTCGCCCTGGCCAGGGCGCTCGTTTACGAACCGGAAATTCTGTTGTTGGACGAACCACTGGCCAATCTCGATGCACTCATTCGTGAACAGGTAAGATTTGAGCTGCTTGAAATTCAGCGACGGACGGGCATCACTATGATTTACGTCACCCATGACCAGTCGGAGGCCATGGTCATTTCCGATCTTGTAATTATCCTGAACGAGGGAAAGATCATGCAGGAGGGGCCGCCCCATGAGGTGTTCGACTGGCCGAAGAGCATGTTTGTGGCAAACTTCCTCGGTGTGAACAATATCATTCCTGCCGTATACCAGAGTCAAAACAGTGCAACCATCAATGATGGACGTCTTATCACATGGGATTATCAGAAATACACGTCTGATCGTTTTTCGAAAGGGGACCCCGTGTATCTTTCGATCCGCCCGAACCAGATCATGTTTTCCGGTGATGAGAGGGGGAATGGTTCAAATGTCTTAAAGGGCAAAGTAATGAAGGAGGCATACGTGGGCACCATGACCGAATACTGGATTGAATCAGGGTGCCTCAACGTGAGAGTCCAATGGCACAGAGGTGGAGGGCCGGGTGTGGGAGAAGATGTGGACATTATTTTTGATCCCACATATGTGAGGTTGTTGCCTCGTGAGGAATGATTGACAGAATTCTATTAAGAAAGGGGAGAAACGATGGATAAACTGGACAGAATCATTTTGAAACTAATGGTTGTGGTCTGCTTCGTCTTTTGTCTTGGAGTCATCACGGCATCGGCAATGACGGAAAAAGAACTCATTGAAAAGGCGCAGAACGAGGGAAGCCTTCTTTGGTACACGTCAAGCCCGACCGCTTCTGCGGAGAAGTTGGCGAAGGCTTTCAATGAAAAATACAAAGTCAAAGTTGAACTTGTTCGTAGCGGAGGTCTCGGAACAATCCAAAAAGTTTATGCCGAGCAGGAAAAAAATATCAGCAAGTGCGACGTTGTAGGACCAACCGGTGCCACAGACGCATTTCCACAGATGAAACGGCGCGGATGGCTTGCCAAGATTTCTGACTTGCCCGAATGGAACCATATCCTTGATGCAATGAAAGATAAAGACGGACTCTACGTTGTCATCAATTCCGATACGGTGGGGATGATTTACAACAAGGCAGGGATGGAGGGCAAGACGCTTCCAAAATCGTTGAAAGAATTGGCTGATCCAAAATACAGGGGGATGCTTGTCGTCGGCGATCCCAGCATATCAGGGACAGCCCTGACATGGGGACGCTGGGTGATGCACTCAAAAGAACTTGGGTTGGATTTTCTGACGAAGTTGCGGCTTAATGACGTGTTTGTTGTTGGCCAGACAGGGCAAATCAACGATACAGTTGCCCGCGGGGCTCGTGCGATTGGTGTCATGCAACAGGAATATGAATATGTTCGTGTCATGGCAAAAGGGGTGGGATGGATTACGCCCCAGGACGGATATGTCATCACACCGAGGCCCGGAGCCATACTTGCCAACGCACCCCATCCGGTAGCCGCTCGATTATTTCTCAATTATCTCCTGAGTCCGGAGGTCCAGGATCAGATGATCCAAGAGGGTAATTCATCCTCGCGGAAGGAGATGAACAACAACAAGTACATGAGTTGGAAACCGCCATTGGAAAAAGGATGGCAACCGAACTGGGAAGCGATCGATGAAAAGGACACCAAAGAAATGATTACCAAGATATCCAAGGCGTTAAAAGGGCAGTAATTATTTGGGATCATGGCAACGTGCGATGGCAGTAATCCTGACCTTCAAGGAAAATCAGAAGGCCTGATGGTATCGCTTTCTTTGGAAGGACATGATCTCCGAAAAGGAACAGGTTATGAAAATTGGAATTATCGGATGCGGAACGATTGGAGCCGAAGTGGCGAAGGCCATCTTTACGGGCACATTACCTGGATATGTCCTATGTGGTCTTCACGATTTGAAAGAGGGGCAGGCAGCATCGCTGTCCAGGCAATTAAATGGTGGTGTTCCGGTCTCCTCCCTTGAACCGCTTGTAGGGATATCCGATATTCTGTTTGAAGCAACGGCGAAGGCGGCCATGCCGGACATCGTCGAAAGGGCAATTCATTACCGGAAAGCCATCGTCACCATGAGTGTGGGAGGGTTCGTCGATCGACCAGATTTGATTGAAAGTGCGCAAGCCCGGGGGGTGCATCTCTATTTGCCCTCGGGAGCGCTCGGCGGCATCGATGCACTGCTGGCAGGCAAGGAGGCAGGGCTGAACCATGTAACCTTGACGACGACCAAGCATCCCCGAAGCCTTCATGGGGCGCCGTATCTCGCTAACAGGAATATGACGCTGGATGGGGTCGACAAACCGACGGTAATCTTCACAGGAACCGCCCGTGAGGCCATCGAAGGATTTCCCGCCAATGCGAACGTCGCCATCACCTTGAGCCTTGCCGGCATCGGTATGGATCGGACAGGTGTTCAGATCATAGCCGATCCGGAGTGCAAGCGAACAAAACAGGAAGTGGTGGCGGAGGGACCTTTCGGTGTCATTCGAACTGTTACGGAAGGCATCGTTGCCCCACATAATCCCAGGACGGGATATCTTGCGATTCTTTCAGCCATCGCCGTGCTGAGACGCATTGCATCTTCGACAAGGATAGGAACATAGTCACACGAAGCCGTTTAAAACAGTGGATGCAAGAATCAACGGCGATGATGTTGTCGCACAACGCCATAGAGAATTAAGGAAGTGACGGATGGACAAACATTGCATTGAAACGCCCCGGGCGCCTGCAGCGATCGGCCCATATTCCCAGGGGATTAGGATTGGTCAACTGGTTTTTGTCTCCGGCCAGATTCCCCTCCGTCCTGAAACAGGCGAGCTCCTTACGGACATCAAAGATGCGACCAGGCAATGCCTTGACAACGTCAAGGCTATTCTGGAAGTCGGAGGGGCAAATATGGACGCAATCGTCAAGGTTACTGTGTTTATGTGCAACATGGGTGATTTTGCCGCCATGAATGAAGTCTATCGGATTTATTTTCCAAAGAACCCGCCGGCACGAGTTGCGGTACAGGTGGTAAAGCTACCGAGAGAGGCGATCATAGAAATTGAAGCAGTGGCGGTGGTGCCTTAACCAGCTATCCATGGATCTTTCTCGTCGTCAGTCTCTTCTCCCGGGTCCCGTTATGCTCGATCCTGCCGACTACTCTGACACATTCTGTCCAACTTGAGGGGTGCAGTCCATACCCTCCCTTCGGTAACATTTATTATGAGGCAATTCGCGTCGTAAAAAAATCGTCGTAAAAAGATCTTGACAAAAGGCCTCTGTTGACTAAGATGGGCCTCCGTTTTCGATGGCGGATGCCTTGGAACTTTATGTAAGCGGGCGTAATTCAGCGGTAGAATGTCAGCTTCCCAAGCTGGACGTCGTGGGTTCGAGTCCCATCGCCCGCTCCAATAATATTAAGAGGTTACGTTATATTCGTAACCTCTTTTTTATTGCTTTGCATTGCGCTCCCCACACGGTTCCCCACATTTGGGCTATAAACCGGGTATCAAAATAATCGGCAGTGGAGGGCAACGTTCATTAGAAAAACGCTTTCACATGACCTTCCAACACCCATTATACCGCATGTCAAGTCAGGTTCAGGATTACCACTTCGTCCCCAGACCGAATGCGAGACCATAGTTGGTGGTATATTCCCCTTGAATATCTCCCGTATTTGGGACATCGTGCGCCGTGAACCTGCCTTCGCCGAACTGTATGTAGGTCACATCGAAGGACACACTGCGACCCTTCCGGTAGGCATATTCAAACCCTAAACCCACGCCCCACATCCGGTCAAGCCGCATGCCCGCCGTGCGGTACTCCTCGTCCATGGGTGAAGTGACATAGAACGCGCCGCTACGGAGATTCCACTGGGGCGTCAACGCGTAACCGACCCCCAACGTCACGGCCCAGATGTCATTGTAATGACCGGGCTTCGTGGTGATCGCGGTCTCCCCAATCGTGACTTCTTCCAAACCCCACGAGGAAAAGTCTACCCAGGCGCCATCGAGTGAACAGGACCAGCCGTTTCCAAATTCATGGAACATGCCTGCATTCACTGCCTGGGGTGTTCCGGTGTCGATGGAAATATCCTGGTTGAGAACCCCGAACTTGTCGAGGAGTTGGAGGCGATCCGCGGTGAGACCTGATAACTCCGGTTTGCCCTCTACCGTCATCGATACCTTCGAACGATAGGTCAGGCCGAAGCGGGTGCGTTCCGTAAACTCATAGAGCATTCCGATGTTTACACCCATCCCCCAGCCATCGCCCGTCAACGCAAAGGATCCGTCCGCAGAACCGGGCTCGATGTTGGAGACTGCCTTCTCCAGGGTGTATTGAGAATACATGATGGGCAGGGATGCCCCGATCGAAAACTGGTCATTGATACGGTATGCGGCGGACGGTGCGATTCCCGCAAACACCAGCGACCAGTTCTGCATGAGATAGCGTCCCGCCCAGTCATCGTCGAAGCTGGCCCCCAATCCCATGGCCGAGTTGGGACCGATGCCAACGGCCCAACGATCCCCCAGCGGTTGTGCATAATACAATCCCGGCGCTGCACCCAATAACTCATCGCCGCTTGTTTTCTGATATCCCGTGTTTTTGACCGTCGATTCGCTTTTGCTCCTTGAATAGAATATCATAGGATTTCCATACACGCTGGGCTGCTTGAGTCTTGTCATGCCGGCCGGATTGTTCACCACGGTTTCTGCGGAGTCCGCATTTGCCGTAATGCCCGAAAAAGCGGGTCCGGCAATGACTGTGCCTGGAAACAAGACTGCAAAAAAGATCAGACTCACGCTCACGGCCAGGAAGAGGCATCCGAACCGTTTTGTCATTTTTTGTTTCATTTTGTACCTCCCTATTATTTCTCTTTCACCATATCCTGAGAGGATGCTCGCAGATGCTCTACCAGAATCCGCCTCACCTCATCGATGGCAAGCGGGTTTAACTGGCTCGAGTGATTACTCCGTACAATGAATTCCGACTCCATGCCGTCGAGGTGGGCGCTGGTGTATTCGACGACTCCGTCGTTGCCGCGTTTCGGGTCGCCATCCCCCTTCACCGCGATGATCGAATGCCCCTTCACCCAGGGCGCGAGCGGAATCTCCGCCAGTGTCGTGAGCAGGGGGTTGTCGGGCGACATGCCGTCAGCGCTGGTCATGACCGATTTTCCGCCCAGTATTCTTTTGATGTCGTCGGTCAGGTAACCATATACATCCGTGGTCGTCTGAAGCAGTGTTGCCGGTAGTCTGACCAACATCGTGGCCAGATTCCTGGCCCACCTCTTGCTCAGGAAACTACCCCGGTGAGGTGTACTGAGGAAGATCACTTGTTTTACGAAGGGAAGAGGTTGGATTATCGCGAGGCGACGCACCTTGGCCTTGGTCTCTTCGGGCATCTTCAATGAATCAAGATTCTTCCCCGACATCGCCCGCACAAGGCTTTCACCCGTTTCAACGGCGGTTAGCTTGGTCAGAAGTCCCCCCTGACTGTGGCCGATGACAACCATTTGCTGGAGAGCCGTATCTTTCCCCTGCGGATCGAGCTCGGCAACTTTCTCGCGCAGCGCGTCCCGCAGGTCGGCAGCGGACATGACAACCAGCTTGTTGCTGGTGTAGACAAAGTACCAGAACTGAAATTTCTGCCGGATCAGCGGGTCAAACCGGAGGGTATTCCACATCTCGGTCCACCAGATCGGACTGCTCGCCGTGCCGTGGACGAAAACGACCGGGATCCTTCCAGGCCTGTAGGGCTCAGACATGTAGAGCCCATCGGCAGTTTTATTTATTTCCCTCCCCAGAAAGGCGCTCAGGCCAAAGTCCCATACTTCAGAGCCTTCAAGCACGTAAGCCAGGGGTGTGGTTAAGTCTGTCTCAAGGGGCAGGAGACGGTCTTTCAAGGGCAGCATACTGGTATCTTGCGCCGAGTAGAGCTCCAACGCAGCGGTGGCCCCACCAGCGCTGAGAGATGCAAGGTTCCCCCGGATCCTCAGGAAAGCAGTAACCGGTACCGCCTGACCGGAGGAGAACATGTCGGATGATTTTTTCTTTATGCCGATGAGCGGTAGTCCAACCCCGGGTGTCCTGTTTCGCACGGCGATACCGCGAATCTCGTATTTGTCGGCCGGCTCGAATTTCTCGAAATCCTCCATTTTCCAGGGCAGATTGGCGGTATCCAGCGACATTGATAACTGGCCGAACGGAAGTTTACGCGTCCGTCCCTCCAGCACCAATCCCCCCTCAACCCCGGTCGCAAGCCCTTGCCACAACCCGTAGTTATAAAAATCCACGGCATTGCGGGCACGATGGTCGAAGGCCGTCGGGGATGGCTCGGACCTTTCCTCGAGGAGAAAATAGTACGCATAGAGCGACGAGAGAAGAAAATAGTCGGGTGCCAGCCCCCGGTCCTCCAGACTGGTGCCCTTTGCGAGCTCGCCTGCGTAGAGGTAGGAAGTCTCTGCGAGTGCATAGAGGATGTCCCGGCGATCATCTTTGAGGGCCTTTTCATGAAGGTCGGCAATGACGGCTGCCGGATCACGATCGAACTTTTGCAGCAGATAATACCGGTTGAGAACGTACTTTGCCTGATCACTGGCAACTCCCGCGCCCAGCGGGTTGGCATTGGAACCCTGATAAGCTTCGCGCGGGGATACCATCCTGACGCCGACCGGTGTGGCGCACCCGCTGAGGAAAAGCAGACATAAAAGGAGCACGGCGACGGCACGATAGTTGATTTTTGGTTGTATCATCGATTCACCTCCATTCCGGGCAGTCCTGCGCGGATCAGCCGGGAAAAGTCGGGGGATTTGTCCAGCCCTTTCGCTCTTTCATTGATAAGACTCCGTTCTTTCAGTTCCGGAAACAGCAGTTTTGTATCAACAATCTTCCTCTCATAGAGCATTTCATCGATAAGGCCGCTGATGATGATCCGCCAGTCAAATCGCGCATCGGGATTATAAGGAGCCGTATGTCCGCGGATGCTTGTCGTACAGTTATCGGTGAGGGCATTGTACCATTCGGGGCGCTCTTTCAGGGAGTTTACCTCCCGCAGATAATCCAGGAAAACCTTCCGGATAAGATCGGCCGGCGCATCAAGACGATACAGGTAAACCTGCTCCCCCCGATAATTGGTGCGCAGGCCGATCAGATCACGTTCGTCGGCGATCACATAGGTCATTTCGTACTGCCTGAAGAACCCCTTGACGGTCGAGTATGCTTCACCGACCTCCTTGCGGGTTTCGATGGAGAAGCAGACGAAACCTTCACCCTCGAAGCCGAAGCTGAACATGGTGTGGGCAATATAGGGCGATCCCCAGTAGACCAGGGAGAGATCGACACTTTTCAATTTTTCCAGATCAAAGGTCTTATCGTAGTGGCGGACGGTGTAGTCGGTTTCGCTCCGGTAGTCGCATTTGCGGATGTTGTGAATGGTCACCTTGCTCCCCTGAATGTCTGCCCAGGGAAGCACAGCCACATCCGGCTGCCAGTTCTGGCTGTTGGATGGCGGCATGAGCAGCCACCAGACGAGTACGACTGCGAAGACAACCAGGAATCTCAGCCGCGTCCGTCGGTTGCTATACCTGCCGACGAGAGCGACCAGACTGCCGAGACCGAAGATGCAGGCGATCCACGGCCGCAGAAACCCCGGCAGATTTGAATACAGAATGGCAAGCGTCGCCCACCCTGCCATCAGAAGCAGACAGAACAGGATAAAGATTTTCCCCAGTTCTTTTAGTTTTCGTGTCATCAGGTCCTCCTGCCGGGCAGGTTAGCCAACTGTTGTGCACATCATTTCAATAAAGCAAGCAGACGGTAAAAAATGCATCAACAATGTTACCCATGCCTATCACCCCTCTGGGCCTCACCGGGTCGGCACGGTTAAAATCGGCGCCGCCTGGACAGCTGAGGTCTCGGTGAGTGAAAACAGCATCATCAGGAACGTGAGCATCTGTTTCGACGGTCTGTCGCGATCCTCAATCCAGAACCACCGGTTACGGTATTGAATGGAAACGAATGCATCACCAGGCGCCGCTGAGCCGGTCCGGATCGTGATCAGTGGCGGAAATAGCCGCTCCTGTTCGGGAGTGCGTCGCGGCGCATATGCGCGCCCCTCCGCCAAGTCCGCCGCAGGAATATCGATATACGAGGCAACATCCACCATCACCTGCAGAATCGACCGGCTCAACATGCTGACTTCCAGGTTGTTGTCCGGGAAGTCCCCAATGACAACGGTGAATTCGGTGGCTGATTGATCAAGACCGAGCAGTTCGCGGATTCTGCGATTGGGTGCGGCCATGGCTGCATCGTCCGCCGGCCTGAGAAATATCACCACCGGCTGCTTGTCTTTGGCTGTCTTCATGCGCATCCCCATCCCTCCAACAGACTGCGACTGGCGGATGGCCGACACGAGTTCATGGAACTTCAGGCTGCCTTCCCGTGGGTTACCAGGACCGCCATAGGAATTATCCAGTCCGTTGATGCTGTTCATGCAAACCCGCATGACGAGGTCTGCCGGATAACCACTCTGGATCAGAAACAGCACAGCCGAAATCGGGATCGGCATCATCAGGCTTCTGGCAAACTTGTCGCCGGAAAGCGGCTGATAGCTGATCGTCGGTCGGTCCACGTACCGGCCGGTAGCCCCCAGGCTAAGAACCTGGTCACCCGCGAGGGCATTGTTGAATTTATCGGCCAGCTGTCCCCGGAGGCTGATCTCTCCAGCCACCTCGTAGGAGTTGATCACGGACGCGACGTCCATGAACACCGGCGCATCGATATAACGGATTTTCAGCAGATTAAGCATCATCTGCCGTTTCCAGGAGTCGGAAATGGCCGTAATATAATCGAACCGGTCCCGGGCAATGGTGGCGGGCCCCGTCGACGTACATCCCGTCAGGAAAAGCAATATCAGAAAAGGAAGTACTTTCGATAAACGCATGGAGCCATCTCCGCTATTCATGTTTCACCGCGTTACAAATCATTTCGGAAACAGGAAGGTCACCTGGAAGCGCAAACCCCAATCCGGCCCACCGTCGGGCTTGTCGGCGTAGTAACGCCCGCCCAACATGAACTGGATCGGCATGCCGCCGATCTTCACCATCTGGGCTAAGGTGAGGTTGACGGGAACCGTCCACTGCTCGGATTTCCAGTCATAGGTAGATTCCGTATTCACTCCGAAGGTCGTATAGGTTTTCGTTTGATAAGCGAGAAACGGCTGAAGAAGCGTGGCGCTGATATCGTTACGGTCGTCTAAACCGGCAAAGGACCAGATGTGATTGGCGAGCAGTCCGTATGTAAAGCCGCTCTGCTGTTTCAGGATCACCGCGGTAGGTCCCGCGCCCCACTTGTCGGAACCCAGGGTTTTCTCGGTCGCGCTGGGATAGAGCATAACCGGACCGGCGCCCATGATCCACCCCCCCACCGGATCCTTGGGCGACAGGAAAAAGCTCTGCACGATGTCCCCCAGGCCGGAGGTGCTGTCGATGCCGTCAGCCGGCGCTTCGGCGTAGATCACCGGGAAAATGGTCCGGGTGATCAGGTTCCACTTCGAATTCAGGGAGAACGGGATCACCGGCTGAATGTTCACGGTGAGCTTCGTAGCATCCGCGGAACCGATGCCGAAGTCCAGATTGCCCTGTATCGGCACGCTGATCAGGCTGGCAATCGGATTCGCGAGCTTTTTGGCCAGTTCGGCCGTCTCATCCGCCTTCTCCTGGGCCCAGACAGGCAGCGCGAGGAGAAGAACAACCATTGAGATTGATATCACGGTTGCGTTTCTGTTCATAATATCTCTTTTCGTCCTCTCTAAAGAGGATCATGAAAATATTCCCTCTTCAAAACCCTGTAATGGATGGCCTTGCCGGGGCAACGCTTAAGCCGGGTCGGTGTCCCGGATCACTTTTACACATCCGTCTTGCCCCCCTGCCGTTTCATCACCGACGACCCACGCATTGAGCAGGGTGTAGGAGACGGCCAGAACCGCCGGCCCGATGAAGAGCCCGATGATGCCGAAAACGATGAGCCCGCCGGTAACCCCGGCAAAGACCAGCAACATTGGAAGGTCGGCCCCTTTCTTCATCAGGAACGGGCTGATGATATTGTCGATCGTGCCGAGGAAAAGCGTCCAGGCGGCCATGGCGATTCCCCATCCTGTCTGGCCCGTCCAGAAGAGCCAGATAACGGCAGGAATGAGCACCGGTACCGGTCCGATTTGAGCCAGGCAGAACATAAAGATGAGCGCCGTAAGGAGGCCTGTTGCCGGAACCCCGCTGACCGCCAGACCAAGGCCGCCAAGTGCCGACTGGATAAGCGCGGTACCGACAACCCCCAGAGCAACTGCCCGGATCGCACTCGCAGCAAGGATCAGCGAGCTTTCCCCGTGTTGCCTGGCAATCCGCCGGGCAAAAAGACGAAGCCAGGCAGCGGCTTGATCACCGCGCATGTAGAAAATGGCTGAGATGAAAACGGTCAGGAGAAACTGGACGATCATCATGCCGACGCTGCCGGATATGGAAGCAAACCATTTCAATGCCTGGCCGGCATAGGGAGCAAGGAAGGCGGAAACTCCTTCCGGTCCGATCGCGATAATCTGCTCCCATTTCGCGACAATCTTGCCCCCGACCATGGGGAGTGCCCCTACCCAGGCAGGGGGGGGCGGCACGGTTAAGGTCGCCAGCGACTTTATCCAGTCAACTATTTGTTCGGTGTGAGAAACGATGGTTCCGACCGCAAGCGAGAACGGCAGAATCAGCACCAAGAGCAGTGCCAGCGTCATGCCTGCCACTGCGAGAGATCGCCTTCCCCCTAATCGTGTCTGAACTCTCTGCATGAGCGGCCAGGTGGAGACAACGATCGTGGCGGCCCAGACCATTGCAGTCAGGAAAGGATGAAGAACCCAGAAACTGACCGCAATGAGAACAGCCATGGAGAGCAGGGCAAGGACCGCGCGGGTAAGCCCGAATGCCTGCAAAGAATCTTTGGTCATTGTGGCTCTCCGTTTGTCCCGGTTTTCGTATCGACTTTCAAAAGTGCCTCCATATTCGATCCGGTTCAGTGATTATATGCCGGTCAAACTTCTGAAGAATTTTTCAGCCAGCTCGGCAACGGGATACTTAAGCAGAAGCAGCGGCAGGATCGGCACCAGCGCCGCCATCAACAGATTCGTCAACAGACGCAGGCTCACCGGCACGAGTCGCATATCTCGTACAATACTGATACTGCTATCCAAGTCAGCGAGGGACTGCAGATCCGGTGTTCCCAGCAACGGCTCCGGGGAGGCGTCCGCGCCAAGCCATTTTTTGTCAAAGCCATTCACGTAACGCATTGCAAATTCCATATAGTCGCTCAAACCCTTCACCCGGCATGTCCAGAGCTTGGGGGCGAACAGAAACAGGGGCCCGAGAAACAGCAACGCGTCCACAAACAGAATCATCGCGACTGCCGGGTAAAGTGCCTCGAAACTCATTGTGCCCGCTAAAATTTCCTCGGCGGACGAGGCGGACTGAATGACCGAGATCACCAGAATCAACGGTGCGAAATGAATCTGCACAATCTCCAGATATCCCAGCCCGGCAGCACCATCGGGGTGAGTCGGAACGAGATGGAGCTCCAGGTTCGCCACCCGCCAGAGGAAATAAGACCAGAGTCCAAGCCGCCACAACCAGCGAAACATCAGAAATCGAAACAGCGGCAGGCAAACGATCCAATACCACTGGGCGGTGAGGATCACTTCTCCCACGGCATGACGCGGGTCGAATGCCGCTGTTGTACTGGACAAGCCCAGCTTGGTTCCCATCAGCGACAGCAGCACTGCCGCCAGCAGGCACATGGCATCCGGGAGCCAGAAGTCCTTCCACCGGGTGATGCGTGCAACCAATGCTTCCAAGATTGGCAATGCGTTCCGGGGCACGATCTCCGAACGTACGATCAGGCGAACAAACGCCGTCATCCTTGGATTCACCGACATTTCGCACAGAAAGAACAGTGGGATGGCCACCAGCAGGCGAACGTGACTGCCGATCACGGAGAGAGAAAAAATATGCTCGCTGATATCCTCGATCAACGTCAGCGCAATCAGTACAATCCACAGAAAAAGGCCGAGCACAACCCCCAGCAAAAAGGTATTTGTTCCTCCGCGGATGAGGCCCAAGCGGCACGCCAGCCGATGGAACGGACCACCGAGTAGCGAAAATTCACCAATGGTTCCAGTGTGTTTCATAATACGCATCACTCGATTGCCAACGACTCATGATCTTTTTTTGCCGCCATCCCATTATTATGGTCACACTGCCTGCTGCCGAAGCCCTGCCGATCGCCGACCGCCGCGCGTTTCATAACGCCAGAATGAGGGAGCTCAGCGCGAAACCTCCAACCACGGCCAGCACCAGTGCAACGATGAATGAGAGGCTGACCGGGATGTAACAGCCCATGGCCCGGAGCTGACGCATGCGGACCCAGTGCTGAAAAGCGGCCCCAAGCAGCGACAGGGTCCCGAGGATCGTCAGAAAGTAGGCAATGCTCTCGACGCTCACCATTCTCGTGTGAAAAGCGCCCTTCACCTCGACATCTTTCAAAACTTGTCCGAGCTTGCCGATGGTAAACCCGAAGCTGATCATGGAGAGTGCTGTCCGGATCCAGGCCATGAGCGTGCGGTCAGCAGCCAGATAGTTCCGATCCATGGCAAGGTCCGTGCGTTCATGCGCAAGGCGTGTACTCACGTCACTGGTCTGGGCACCGGATTCACCTGTCTTCCCTCGACCCAAGCCGAGCGCAGATGTAATTCCGGACAAGATCTTCATGATCCCTGCTCCCCCTTCCGTCTTGGCATCTGCCGTCGAAACCGGCGTTGGCGAAGGCGGCTTGACCGGGCCCTCTTTGGGCAGCTGGTTATTCTTTTCGTTCATGGTTTTTTCCCCTGTTTTTCGCGGATATGAAACGGTTGACGGGACCCCGGAGAAGAAGATAGGGAACGAGCGCCAAAATCACCGCCACGATTAGCCCGGCGCCCAGACGAAAATTATGGAACACAATGTATTGAAAGACGTTGTCGAGAACGATGGCGATGATGAACACCTTGCCGATTGACTTCCAGCCGCTCCGTAACATGTCGCCTCGGTGCTCCGGATCGGTAAAGAGACCCCAGAAGTAGGGTGCTTGTCCCTGCCGCGCGTCATTCCTGCCGTCCCGGAAGGCGAAGAAAAAGGCCATCAGCGGCTGGATGAGGAAGCGGAAACTCATGGGCCCATTCAACCGGGCCAGCAATCCCTCGATAAAACCGAAATAATCACCCATATTCATTGTCCCCCTTGTCCCCCTTTTGTTTTAGCCCTGGTTACATCCGCGAGGGCGGCCGTACGCTTGCCCTGGGCAGCATTGGTTTCCATCCCTTCGATGGGGTTCTAACTGTCCTTTTGTTTGGTCTGCCACGGCCATCGCCCCTCGGTCTCGACGGTCAGGGTCCACCCCAGAAAGGTCCTTACCACCACGAGACCACCAAGCAATCCGATGTTCTTGAGCGTCAAATCAAGGACCACCGTGCGGATGATATCGGCGGCCACAATGAGTTCGAGTCCGACCAGCAGGGTTTTTCCCAACATGATCCGGTACCGCTCGTAGCCTCCTTTGAACTTTCTTAAAGTGAGCAGGCCCCAGCGGCCGGTTTCGATGATGATGAAGAAAACCATGATCGCCACGGCCAGAGCCTCGATGCCTCGGGCAGCGAGCTCAATCCATTCGCGAATCTGTTCCATGACACTGTCTCCTTATCCTGCGTCATCATCCTTTCATTGATTCAAATCGGACCGCAGCCTCCGGAGTTTCAGGCCGATAAACATGAAGAAGATGCCGAGGACGATGGCAAAGATGCCGATGAACCACGCCGTGGCCAGAACACCTGCCCCGGCGCGAAAAATCAGGATCGCTCCCGCCAGGATTGAAACCGCTCCGCATAAGCCGAGGGCCCATTTTCCTTCTATCTCTTTTCGAAGTCGAATGGTGGTGATCGTTTTGAAAAGGCCTGTCAGAATCGCCCATGCCGCGATATGATAGACAAGCGTTATGGCAGCTACTTGCGGCCAAAACAGGCTGCCCATATTCGCATACACCAATACGATCACGCATACGGCTAAACCAAAACCACCTTCGAAAAGTTGAGGCCACCTTGCTTTATCGTTACCCTTTAAAAGGGAAGCAAAAATCGTCAACCCTCCGTCAAGTAAGGTAAAGAAACCGAAGAGCAAAATTATTTCGTAGAGTGTCAGGGTCGGCCATAGGAGTGCGGCCAAACCAAAGGCCATGGCAATGAGTCCACGTAAAGTGAAAACCCACCAGTATTTTGAAATCACTATGCTCATAAGATTTCCTTCCTTCGGAATGACTTTGTGTGAACGATCGCCTCACCGGAGGCAATGACCCTCTGCATGGAGTCTCCTTCTGATTTGTGAGAGTTCCCTGGGTCAACTGTTCCTCACGGATCGAGAGGCTATCTCGGGTCCACTGTCGTTCACTCCACTTTACTCCCGCGACTCATCATGCTCAGCCGTTCGAAGGAGGGACAGCCTATTTCTTTCCCGCCTTCGCTTCGTCCAGGAACTTTACGGTCTTCTCTCCCCAATACTTAAATGACTCTTCAACGGAACCATACTTGCTGAACCTTTCGGTAAAACCTGCCGTCGCCTCGTCCTGGGCAACAATGATCACTTCGTTGCTCACCGAATCAAGCCCCATCAACTCGGCATTCGTTGCCCCCGAGCCCGTATACGATCCGCCAGAGCCCTTCTTGACGAGATTGACGGCCATCCCGACAGGAGTGACGCTGGTGACCGCGCCTAAGACGGGGGAGCTCGGCTTGATTCCCGTAATCGCGATGCGAATGCGCGCGACGTCCGGACCCGGCTCAGTGACGATCGGGTATTTTTTTTTGATTGCATTGACAAGCGCCAGGTTGCATTTTTCCTGCAGGTCCTTCATGACTTCCGGATCGATCGTCTTGTTTTCCGCATCTTCGGCCAGTGCAAAGACGACACTGTCCAACATCACCTTGTTGTATTTCCCGAAATCAGCGCCCGGCTTCATCCAGCGCATCTTGGCGCCGTCCTTAGGACCGGGGCCTAAATTCTTGTAATAATCCCCCAAAAACCCGCTTTGCTGTGTATTTGTTGCGGCACAACCCACCAGAAACATCATCCCGACGAGAACTGCCCATAATTTTTTCATCTTCATTTTACAAAAACCTCCTTTTAGATGATCATGAAGGGAAAAGCCGTAAGGCTTTCCCCTTCCCATCCAAATCCGCTGGCCCTTGAGGCGCGGCGCTAAAACATCACGCCGACACCGAAGATCAGACCGGACAGTTCTACGTTCAACTCGTTATCACCTTCGAATTTGTAACCGACGGTACGATAACCCAATCGCGCGGAAACTTTCTTGGTGATATCGTACTGTATCTGCGGCTGCAGCTCATAGACCAGGTGCGAATCTCCGCCGCCGCCGATGGCGAGTGTCGGATTGAAACGCAGACCTTTGATCTTCGATGGAAACAGAGGGAAACTGGGCCGTAAGACAAGCATCGGGTCATAAAAGGTTTCTGTGTTGTTAAACCTTCTTCCTGTTCTGGACACGGTGATATCAGTTTCGAGCCGAAGCGCCCGAAACCCGACCAGCGCATCGAACGTCTGACCTTCATAGAAGCCGTTGAACTGGTAACCCAATGCCAGCTCGTTGAGTAACATCTTGGTCTCCAGTCTTCCTCCTTTGGGCTGCTGGTCCACATCCATCTCATCCGTGCTCAACGAAAAGTAATCGGTCTGTCCCCAGACGAGGAACCGATTGTACTGGACCACACCCAGCAGCCCGCCGGCGATCTTCACCGCATCGAGGAGGTCGCTGATTGACTTGTCAAATTCAATCTCGTGCCCCTGCACCTTCATGTCTCCCGATAAGCCCGCGAGCCACGCATACGGGGTTATTTCCGCTTTCCACCCTTGCGGCTCCTCTGCCTGTGCGCCGGATGCCATCATCACCAGCATCGCAACCATTAGAATCATTCCGCTCAACAAAATACACTTCCTTTTCATACGTTAGACTCCTTTCAAAAGTGAGATCCGGAAATCCTGACATCTGGAGAAACGGCAAGAGTTGCAAGCCATCTCCTAAAAAAAATTCCGCCGCACCCTTCATAAACGCCATTCGCTATCCTTTTCTGGTGCGTGCTTCTTCGATAATCTCCACGCCGCCTATGCCCGAGACAGTTTCAAACCGTATCTCCGGTCGTGTATCGGCCATCTCCATAACCATGAGAACCTTCTGGTAGTCTTCCGAGCGCAAGTGGTGCTGCAGATCCGCGTCGCTCTTCCACTTCTCCTCGAAAACGACGCTGCAGTGATTTCCGGCTTCCTGGTAGACTGAACAACTGATGCAGCCTCTTGTAGCCCTGATTCGCTCTACAATTGATCGCAGGATGTTCACTGCCTCGGCGACCGTCTTAGGCCCAAAGTTCATTTTCACCATCGCCTGAATCATAAGGGGATCCCTCGTTTCAGTCAGCCGTCCTATTTCGTTTTGACGGATTTAACATCGATTGCCAACCCCTCGATGTACGTGATTCTCACATTGTCCCCCACTTTTGCGCTTTCCCATTTCTTGGGATCCTGAATTTTGACGTTTACGGTTTTGCCCTCGGGTCCCTTGAGGGTTGCCACGTTCTTCTTGGCATCAATCGCCACGATGTTCGCAACCACGGATGTCACATGCACTTCGCCCCCCGCCGGCTTCTCCCCGAGTTTCGCCTTGCTCACGGTCTTCGCGGTCCCGACCTGCACAGGTGTTCCGGGGTCTGCCAATTCAATGGCAACCGACTCATAAAATTTGGCCGTTACTTGATCCCCCACCTTTACCTGCGGGAGGTTCTTCACTTTCTCGCTCACTTTGAGATCCCCCACATTGCCATCCTTGTCTTTGAGGGTTAGCACTCGGGTCTTCAGGTCGATCGCCTCGACCGTGGCTGTCTTGGTGACCACTCTCTCCTTCACCGTTTTCGGCTTTGGGGTGCTTGCGGTGGACTTCGGTGCAGTTTCCCCCTTCTTATCCTGCGCAAACGCCCCCGCTCCAATGCAAATTGAGAAAACCACTGCCGCTATGACCACAAAAACTTTTCTCATCTTTTCCCTCCTTATTTCTAAAATTGAAGAATCCATTTCCCCTGAATTTCAAACCTTTCTGCAATCAGCAGACATTCATGGGTTCAGTCCTTTTCGCCGACCGGTGTCACTCAATACGATTGTTAAGGCGAAATTTATGCCAGAAGAGATGAGATTTCTATTTGATAAGTTAACCTATTGTAAATTTGGAACGATTCCAGGATTGAGGTGTCTATGGATGGGATGCAAAGCCCCATTCTTTTGCCGACATTTCGGCAAATTGACTTTATATCGGCATTATGGGTTCGGGGATTGTTTGGACCGATATTCGAACTCTTGTCTTGCAGGACCGGACATTCGTTCTGTTCATGTGAATGGGATATTCATTACAAGATTGAACGCTTGATGCTGAGGGCTTTCATCTTTGACTGAAGGGTGGTTCGCTTCATGCCGAGGATCTCCGCTGCGCCGTTTGTCCCGGAGATGCGCCAACCGGTCTTTTCGAGCACTTCGAGTATATGCTTGCGCTCAATGTCCTGAAGAACAGACGAACCTGATTGCTCCGGCGATGCTCCGGTCGGCGGCTCAACAGCAAGACTCCCGGTAGAGTTCAAGATCATGGCGTGCTCGATGACGTTTCTCAGTTCCCTGATGTTCCCGGGCCAGTAATAGTTGATCAGTGCTTCCATGTTCTTCCTCGGAATGCTTTCCACGTGCTTGCCCAGGGTTTTTTCAAACTGTTTCACAAACGACCAGACGATCAACGGGATATCCTCTTTTCTCTCTCTGAGCGGTGGGACGGTCAGGGGGAATACATTTAATCGGTAGTACAGGTCTTTCCGGAATTTTCCATCAGCGATGTCTCTGGTCAGGTCACGGTTGGTTGCCGCAATGAGGCGGACATTGACCTTGATGGTTCTCGTGGATCCCAGCCGTTCGAAATGGCCTTGTTCGAGGACCCTGAGCAGTTTGCTCTGCAGTTCGAGGGGCAGTTCCCCGATCTCGTCCAGGAACAGGGTGGACCCGTCCGCGATCTCGAAGCGTCCGACCATCTTGGTGAGTGAGCCGGTGTAGGCGCCTTTTTCCCGGCCGAAGAGTTCGCTCTCGATCAGCGTGGGAGGCAACGATGCGCAGTTGACCACGATCATCGCCCGGTCTTTCCGCCTGCTCATCCCGTGGATTGCATGAGCGAGAAGCTCTTTGCCCGTTCCGGTCTCGCCGAGAATGAGCACCGTGGTGTCCGTGGCGCTTACCTGATCGGCCTGTGACAGAAGCTCTTGCATGGGCTTGCTGTCACCCACAATCTCTGAATGCATGAACAGTGATTTCACTTCTTCACGCAGGTAAAGATTTTCCTCCTGCAGTCGTTCGCGGAGCTGCTGCACTTCCTTCAGCGACTGCCTGAGTTCACTCTCCAGTTTTTTTAACGCCGTGATGTCCTGACCGAATACGGATACACCGAACGAGCCGTTATCGGATTGAAGTCTGTTGATATTCAGTCGCAGGGTCCGAGTCCCCGGGAACACTGGTGGCACCAGTTTGAATATCCCCCGATAGCAGCAATTCGATAGTTCCCCCCGTGTAGTTCTTCATTTTCTTCCTTATCCCAGA
>JAFGRP010000095.1 GCA_016935075.1 Deltaproteobacteria bacterium
GGCATTGCCACTCGTCGGGGCTTCCGGACTGCCCATGATTTTTGCAAGGCCGAAGTCGGCGACTTTCAAGCGGCCGAGGCGGTCGAGGAGAATGTTTTCGGGTTTGATGTCGCGGTGGACGATGCCGTGGTCGTGTGCATACTGGAGGGCGTCACAGATTTGCGGCACGATGGCCAGGGCCTCGCGCGCTTCGATGCGGCCATTGTGCAACAACTGCCGCAGGTTAAGCCCATCGACATACTCCATCAGGAAAAAATAAAGGCCGTCGGTGCACCCAAAGTCATAAATGGTGACGATGCCGGGATGGTTCAGCTTGGCCAGCGCCTGGGCTTCGCGGGTGAAGCGCCCCGCAAACCCGGGGGCCTTGCCGATGTCCTTCGGCAGGATCTTCAGCGCCACGATGCGTTCAAGATTTTTCTGCCGCGCCTTGTAGACCGCACCCATGCCGCCCTGCCCAATGAATTCGAGGATTTCGAGCTGAGGGAAGAGGGGGGCGATTTCCTCGATGGACGGCGCCTTCGGTTTCTTTACCTTTTCGCCGGTTTCATCCTCCATTTGCGTCGGGTCGGCCAGATTCATCTGCATGAGGCATTTGGCACAGATCCCCTCCAGGGAATCATCCGGCAAAGGTCCTCCGCATTGCGGACATGTTTTGTTGGGTGTCGTATTCATACTATCTACTGCGCAAGCCCATGCAGGTTATTACAAAAATCTGAATCGTTAGGCAGAATAAATCAGTACCGGAATGATTCCGGGATCCCTGCTCCATGAAAGTTTTTGCTGCCACCAAATCATGCAGATCGTTTATCCGCATGCGAGGCTCTCTGCGAGGTGGCGCATTTCCTCGCCGAGGTCGGCGCCGGGAGGGAGGGTCTGGGCGACTTCGTTACGGTAGAGTTCGCGGAAGCGTTTGCGCATCCGATGGACTGCGACGCGCGACGCGTTCTCGCTCTTGCCCAGCCGGGTGGCCAGAGCCGGGTAGTCCACCCTCTGATGCGCGAGAAAGAGGCCGTCTTTCAGGGCCGTGAATTCATCGGCCTTGCCCGCATCGGAATACTCGTTTTTCAATCGCTGAACCGTCAGTTCCAGCAGGATGAGTGCCCACTGATGATCGAACAGTACTTCTGCCTCGATGCTGGGGGATTGAGCGGTGGAGGCATAGCGGCCTTCGGCTATTTCGGTATCGATGGAAAGATGAACCTGTCGGCCGCCACGCTTCTCTGCGGACGCCTTGCGCCATTCGCCCGTCATGAAATGCTTCAGGGCCGTTATCAGGAAGGCGCGGAGTTTTCCCTTTTCCCGGTCGGCATCCGCGATCCAGTTTTTTTCCAGCAGCTGGCGAAAGAATTCCTGCGTGAGGTCTTCTGCATCCTCCGGTGTATGGCCACGCCGGCGAATGTAGGCATAGAGCGGGAACCAGTAGGTTTTGCAGATTTCCTCCAGCGCCCGTTCCGCATCCGGCGAAGAACCGTCAGCCGCATGAAGCACCACGGTCCAGCGCGTGGTAACGAAGATGTCATCGTGCGCACTCTCCTTGGATATCTCGTCCATGCTGTATACTTAGCGCTTGTCCGATCCTTATTACAGTAATTATGCACACAGACCGCGGGGGTAGACGGATTATTGGGCCTGGTCTTGAGGCCGCGAGTGCAGCAGGGCTGGAAAGAGATGCAAAAGCATGGGATGCGGTCGCAGGCCCAGATGCGGGATTGGGTTTTGCTAAGGCTCCATGCGATATTATTTGCGGCTAGCGGACATGGTCAGGATTTTCCCGCCCTTGAACAGTTGAATGGTGCCGTCGCCCATGGTTTGGACCTGGGGGTGCAATCCCCTGAACCACCACATGAATGTAGTGGAATGTTGGTCCAACTCATCGCTAATGATGACGGCGTCTTTGTTTTTATAATTCTCTGGATCAAGCATATAGCCTTTGCCGCAAGCCGGGCATTTCCAACGGCTCTTCGCGGGGAGACCATTTATCTTAAAATCCGGGTTTGGCAGCTTTCCGTTCTCCTGAACATACCACTCGATGGACTGGTAGAGCATCTTTTGGTTTTCAGCACAGTGCTCGATATCGTCCCATGCGGAGCCATCGAGTCGGATGGGGAGCTGCGTTGCCAGAAGCCGCAGGCCAATCAGAACTGCGATGCCGGCCAAGGGAATCAAAAGGATCTTCTTCATGTCAAACCTTTCTATATTCATCTGGTCCGGTTGAACGCGTTCTGCCCGCTCTGTATGCTTCTTTTGCCGCCGATAGGACACTCCCGGACATGATGGCAAAAGCAGCGCCAATCAGGCCGGCGGTTGTGGGAAACAAAAGGTGTGTAATCAGCAGTACAATGATGAAGGCCAGAAATGCTGTTCCAATATGCTTCAAAGCGATTCGAATGGGTGGTTCGAGTTTCATTGTATGCCTCCTTTTCAATTCCGACTTGGTTCATCCATGTAGCCCGACGACAAAACGGGGCATAGTCCTTCGTCGCTAGGAACGGCCTGTTAGAGCCATCGCCAGTAGGGCGAGGCTGAAGTTCATGATACCCACGGACAGTAGCATATACATGTTAACGGAATGGTTGTTCCAAATGGCTCCAAGGGTGAATACGTACAGCAGGATGAGGGATCCCAATATGAGAAGGCCTGCAATGCCCAGGTTTTTCTTCATCAACTACTCCTTTCATGACTCAGTGTTCTCACACAAACGGTAGCGGATCTTAATTCGGTGTTGCGGGTCGTCGGTTTCCTCGAGCCAGAGGATGCCCGTGGTGCCTATAGCGGTCCTGAATGCCAGGACCGGGTGGGCGGGCAGCGGGTTGGGGAGAATATGCAGTTGTACGGAGCCTGCGGCCTTGGTCTGCAGACCGGTGCTTTCCTGCGACAGGATGCGTGAGAGGGCTTCGGGTGTCGTCTTGCCATCCAGGCCCTCGGGCATTCGAGCCAGCTCCAGACCATTGGTTTGCGGCGTAATAATCATCCAGGCTTCGTCGGGACTGTTACCGGGGCCTCGTGCCGCCGTCATGTCGAGCCCGTTCTTCATCATCCATTGAGCCGCTTGTGTGGACAATAACCCGCCGATGGTTTTCGGCGGCGGCGCGGTCTTGCCGGTGTCCAGATCGAGAAACTCTTCGCCAGGAATCAGGAGGGCCTGCGCCTCGATGCCGAGTCCGGCCTTGCTGGACGGCCGCTGCTCGGGGATCTCGATTTCGACGGGATTGCTGACGGCGCACGGATGCCGGCCGGATGCATCGGGCTGATCGGAGAGCGGGAGCCCTGTGCGCAGGATGTGACTGCCGGGCAAGAGTGTCAGAGGCATCCGGTCCCGCATGGATCTCCAGTGGCGGGGATTGATGAAATGGTGGAGGTTGGCACGCGTGGTGCCGGGTGAAGACGCCACACTCGCGGCCATGCTCGCTCCACGGTGCATCGCCTCATACCAGGTTCCATCGATTTCCAGAAAGAATTCATCGATCGGCGCACCGTAGTGGGGCAGCACGCGCTCGGTTTTGCTGTGGATGTCGGTCTTGAACAGGACCAGCCAGTGATCATCGTCCCAGCGCACTTCGGAGGTGCGCATTCTCACTTCAACGTCGTCATTCCGCTCCATGACCGGAAGAGCAGGGTCGCGCGGTTGCATCGCCGTATCGCCGTATGCCCGTTCGACCTGCGTCAGTTGGCCCGGTTTCAGGGATACGTTTCTGAACTCCACCCACTCGTACGGGCGCACCTGGAACTGATACTCCACATTCCGCTGGTTCAGCCGAAGTCCGGGAAACGTGGCGGAGGTATAGCCGGTGCTTTCCGTTTTGGTCTGCTCCACGTCCTCACCGACATGCTCCGTTCCGTCGTCCTCGACCGCGATCTGGCGCATCTCCATATCGCGAAACGTGTGGGTGGCCGTGAGACGGATGCCATTATCCGTCGTTGTAGGTTTCAATAGGACAACGTCCCCGTACGAACTCGTCTGTGGATGAGAGGGAATCTTGTGTGCCC
>JAFGRP010000096.1 GCA_016935075.1 Deltaproteobacteria bacterium
CGCACGGATCAACGTTCCCAATTGCAAAACCGGTGTAAAGGATCGTGATGCTCCTGCTGCCCTCGGCAAATGAGGCAACCGGAAAAAGGATGCCGAACAGCAAAGACATCAGTAGTGGAAAAATAACCCGCTTCATCTGAACCTCCTGTGATATTTTTTACCTTTGTAAAACCTGTCTCGTTTTTCTGTGATGCCTTATACCGTAGCGGTCAGCAGGCCTCACGGCTCAGGATTGGTACCGCCTCGCTCCACGATTTTTCGAACCCAGGGGACTTTTTTCTGAACGTTTTTGAACGGCCTGCAACAGCGTCTTTTTAAGAATGCCGTTAATTCTGTCCTTGTTTCCATCAGCCTTTTGCTTTTCCTTCAATTGCTCTCTTATCCTCCATCATATTGCGGGATTGTCGGTCCGCCCCGCCTTATCTTGATTCATAAGGACAAGTTGCTCCAGGGTAATGTTGCTTAAGGTCTCCGATATCTTCCCGCCTAAGAGCGCCCAGATGTCACGACTGGCACAGGTGTTAAACCGCGGGCAGGACTTGGGGTCCTTCAGGCAGTCCACGAGGCAGTCGCCTTCCAGGACGTCGATGATCTCCTTCACGGTAATCTCCGACAGCGCCCTGGCCAGCGTATAACCACCGTGGGCGCCCCGGACGGATTTGACAAGACCGACACTTTTGAGGGGGATAATGATGAGGCTGAGATATTTTTCGGAAATTTCCTCATCCCGGGCAATGTCCTTGAGAAACACCTTACCCTTCCCATAATTTCTTGCCAATGCCAGCATCAATCTGACCCCGTAACGGGATCGCGTCAACAATTTCATTTCTCCACCCTCGGAGCTAATCACCACTAATACTATCTCTTCAGTAGTGATTAAAACTTTTACAGCGGATTGTCAACAGAAATTTTATTAAACTGCAAATAGAGATTACCGCAGGCCGTGTTGCCCGCCAATAATGGCACCGGAGGGAGGAATTGATTCCATACCAAAGAAAAGAGGTCACGGAATATCCGCAACCTCCTGATCAAATTGGAGCGGCGATGGGACTCGAACCCACGACGGTCCAGCAGACCATAGTGAATGGCCACAGCCATGTCCGTTGACCCCAAAGGTGGGTCATTATTGCATGCCGATTCACAGGGATGGTCGGAAAGATTCGATTATCCTTACGGGGGCCTTCAACACCCTTTCCATCACACCGGAAAGGCCGCGGCTGATGCCGGAGATCGGCTGGACCGAGAAATCAGGATTATGGATATCGCCGGTCACCTTCACCCCGATCGAGACCAGCGAAGCGTGGCTGTCCCCTTTCCTTTCAGGTAGTATTTTGAACATACTGTCCAAGGTCTTGAAGGGGGCCGCCAATACAGTGATGTCAAGTTTACCGTCAGTCAGGTTGGCGGTCCCCTCAGCCAGAAGCAGCATCGTCGAGCCATCAATAACTGCCTCTTTCAGCGATAGCGTTCCCTGGTGAATATCACCGGCTATGGTGACGGTCGAATAGGTGAAGCCTTCCTTCCTGAGATCGGGAAGTCCCCGGAAGTATTCGGTGGCGCTCAGGAGCGAAAACACGCCTGACAGGGGTATGGACTTGTTGATCTTTCCGTCCCTGGCGCGGAAGGACAAAGTGCCCTCAAGCCCTCTCAGGGGAGGTTTGGTCTGCAAGGACATGGTGAAACTGCCGTCAAGGCTGAAGCGGCCGGTCATTTCAGTGTCCCTGCCGGAGAGGCATGCTATGGCCGGTCCCACATTCTGGTCTTTCGCGTAAAGGGCGATTTCCATGTTCTGGTCGCTACCGGCCAGTTCCATGCGTCCCTGGGCAGTGATGTTGCAGAGAGCGGCCTTCCTGATATGCGCTGTTACCCGGACCGGTGAAAAAGAGATATCGGCTTGTAGCGGGCTCATTGTGTACTTGTCATAGACGAACTCACGTGCCGACACCCTTGCAGTGCCGCGGATCGGCATCCCTGTCGACGCGCTCCCGCTTGCAGCCGGTGCTGCCGTCTTCTCATCTCCCATGATCCGCTCAAGGGATTTCCATTCTATTCTGTCTGCGCCGATCTCCATTTCCATTTCGATTCCTTCTTTTCCGAAGGCGAGAGTGCCACTGGCGGAAAAAGCGATATCGGCCAGGCAGAGCCGGGATGATTGGACGGCGATCCGGCTTCCATCAGCGCTTAAGGACATTGCGTCTATTTGAAGGGGAATGCCGGGCTTCCACGGCAGCAGGATCCTTTCTCCCGAGAGCCTGCCACGGGCCAGTGACTCCGAGGGCCGGTCCCTCAGGATGTGGGCAGTGAAATCACCGGCAAGGTGGCCTGCCGGCATGGGTTCGAGCTCAATCAGGGCGGCAACCGTCGATGAGTCAAGCTTGCCTGAGAATGTCATATCCCATGACCGTTCCCTGAGGTCGAGGGTTATGGAGGCGCGGGACGCCCCATCATCGATCTCCAGTTTGCTGATCTTCAGCCCCTTCTCCTCTCGTACGAAACCGAGGGAAAGAATCTGCCCCCCCTGCGTGGTGATCATACCCTGAAAAGACAGCCCTCCCTTGTCAGACGTGATGATATGACCCCGGGCCAGGGAGAGACGCTGCTGAATCTTGATGATTTGAGGCAGAACTGCAACGGTCTTGATCAACTGCATCCCCTTCGGCCCTGTTTCGGCATCGATCAGAACATCAGCCCCCCGGAGACCCTCTGGTGAGACCATCAATGTACCGGATAGGGTTGCAGCAGTGTCGAGTATGCGGGTACGGGCGGCATCAAGGACAATCGATCCGGGCGAGAGGGTGAACCTCCCCTGCCTCAGTACAAGCGGGTCCGGGAGAGAAGGGGAACGGATGACAAGGTTGTCTGCCGCGCCGGTTGCGCTGAACCACCATTCTTTCGGGACGGAAGCAGGCCCCTTCAGTGTCAGCGTGGATAAAGCGATAGTGCCGCTGACTGCCGAAATCTCCCGGAGAGAGGCCTTCATTCTTTCCCGGGAGGCGAGCCAAGGATAGATTTCAGCGGTATCGACGTTTGCCGTTGCCGAACGTATTTCAAGTTGGGGAGAGTTCCCGGAATCGAGACTTCCCGTGATACCGGCGGCAGATGAGCGTCCCATGGTTGCCGATAGGTCCTCGACGGATATCCCCTTCGGATCATAGGAGAAGTTACGGCAGGTCAGCTGGAGGGCAGCGGGAAGGAGCGTCGATGTGATTGTGAGGCCTTCGCTGCTGCCGGCAGCGTTAACCGTCCATGCCTCCGGACTCAGTGCAGGTCCATTCATCGCGAGTGAGGAGATGGCGATGCTGCCGCCCGCCGAGGTAATATCCTGTAACGATGCCCGCGTCCTCTCAAAGGATGAAAGCCAGCCGTATGTTTCAGCGGCGTGGATGCGCATTGTTCCGGAACGCACCACGAGTTGTGGTGTCCGGCCCCGGTCGATCCGAGCCGCTATTCCGGAAAAGGTGGTCTGCCCCACGGCGCCGGCCAGGTCTTTGACAGAGATTTGTTTCGCATCGTAAGTGAAAGAGCCGCCCTTCACCGTGACGGGGAATGGGAGGCGCTGGTAACGTGCAGAGAGATTCATGTCGGAGACCGTTACGCGGGTCTCAACTGACGCAATGGTGCCATCGAGCACCAGCCTTCCCAGGACATTGCCGCTCAGGGACCGAACCAGATTGAGCTCTTGAAGGAAGGCTTTGTCTTGTACCAGCAACCTCAGCATGACAAGCACTTCCTGCAGATCGGCCCTGACAACGCTTTCCATATGGAACGGGCCATCGTCACGCCTCGTGTCAAGACTGAACGATGCCTGCCGCAGGTTTGAATTCCCGCACACGCCTGTTATATCCGTTCCCCGCAGGATGCCCTTCGAGACAATGAAAGCACCTTTGACCGCGGTGAAATCGAGCCTGGGGCTGGGGATATGGATACTGCCCTGTTTCAGTTCGCCCTTGATCTCTATGTTCATGGCTGCGCCAAGGTCCTCAAAGGAATCACCCTGGCTGTGAAAGGTGATGTCGGGAACGGTTCCGTCCCGCACGATATCGAAGATGCTTCCGACCGATGGCGTCTCTCCTGCCGCGGAAAGAACGAAATTTCTTGTCTGTCCTACAGACAGCCCTTTTCCCCTGATGTCGAGGCTGAGACGCGGAGAGGAAGGCCGTATGCTGAACACCCCTGAGAGCATGAGGCGCGGCGCAGCGATCTTCAGCTTGTCGAGGGTTACGGTGACGCTCTCCTCTTTGCTGTTGGCAACAATCCGTGCATCCACCTGCTGCAATGTGGCAGGTGCGTATCCTTTCCGAATGATGGAGAAACTCCCATTCTCGACAGAGAGGCTCAGCCCTGCTGTATCGCTCACCAGTGAGTTCAGCGCTGCCGATATCTGCTCCGCAGAAGGGAGCCTGTTCTCCTCCTCGTCAGAGAGATGGAACGCAATGACAGGTTCCTGCGCCTGGAGTTTGGATAACTTCACTTTGCCGGTGATGAGCGGCAGGATCTCGGGAAAGATCCTCAGGATGGCCACCGTTGCATCCAGCTTGCCCGGCACAGCGATTCGAGCCTGGTCAATGCTCAGCCGGGGAACGGGAAAGAGCGAGATGTCAACGCTCTGAAATGCCACGGTACCGGAGATCTTCTGGGAGAGGACCCCGAGGAGCGCTCCTTTTACCCGATCGGTGTTGATGAATTTGGGCAAGAGAAGCGCTATGCACACCAGAAGGAGCAGGAGCACTCCCGTTGCATACGACAGCCACTTCGTTATTCTCTTTTGGCCATGCGTACGCAAGGGTGCCTCCAGATAGCTGCAGCCCATCCAATAAATCCGGCGTGGCAAAACGGGGCTATTCCTTCTTAAACGCTTTGCTGCCAAAAACAAATGAGGATGATGCCAACCCCAGGTATTGATGCATATCTCCATTCACGGCGGGCATTACAAACCATGGCCCCAGCGGTACTGCCAGATCATCCCGACCATGTCGAAATCGGTCCCAGTGCTGGTGTGCACGCCGGTGTTGGCGTAAAGCTTAATCGAATTGTTCCGGTTCACCGGCAATCCAAGCGTGAAACCCGCTCGGGAATTTTGCTGTAAATCATCGCTCTGCAAACCGTTTATCGTCGTGCGCCCGCCATAATCGTAATTGAAGCTCAATGCGGCCCAAATTCCACGGCCAAAACTGTAGGCGAGGTGTGCCTGCGAGGAGGAGAGGGGATCCTGTTCCAGTGTCTTGCCTCCGAAGAATTCGTCATTCTTGCTGAAGAAATAGACACCTGTGGAAAGCTCCAGCGTAAGCCTCCCCCACGCCTTGGAGATTCCGATGTCGGGCTTCACAAACCAGCGATTGTTGCCAAGGTTCACCAGCTTATCCTCATCATACTGTCCGAGGGGTGCGGATACCTGAACGCTTGCCCCGATGATTAAATCCTGCTGGTAGTTGGCAAATTCCTGAACTGAGAGCACAGGGGCGCCATGGAAATTGACGGAGAAACGGAAGCGCGGGTCGTTCAACCCGGAAACATTACGCTCTCGGGGTTGACCGTCAACCATCGCGCTTCCCGATAGCTGGGAATAAGGCAGTATGACGTCGAACTTCCCCGACTGGCCCCACACGTCAAGTGACCGTGCATAAGCCAAGACTTCGCTATGTACATTCAGTTGAGCGTCTTTAAGCGGCGACGAGCCTGCGGTGGACAAACCGCCTTCCGAATAGATATAGCCCCCGAGTAGGAAATTAATTCCGGCCGGTGTATTGGCATAGGCCCTCGGCTCGATCTCGCCCGCATCTGCTTGCGCGGCTATGAACAGGAGCGCAAACACGGCCGACACCTTACCTGAATAAGCGATCACATCCAGATAAGCCCGCAGGATGCGTCGAACGATGGCGACGAGAAAAAACCCCACTCTTTTCAATTTCCATTCATCATCACGGATTTCAAACCCCTGCGCTCGATCTATATCCAGCCCTGGCCCTGAAACCGCTTCTTGAGCACGTCGGCGATTTCCTTCGCGGTTTGATCGGCTCGTCCCTGTACGGTGCTTTTGCCGCTCTTTTCCCCATACACCTTCATCCCGGTACTCACGATGAACCCTGCCGGATTGCCTGCCGCGATCCAGGTGGCGGCGCCCACGGCCATCCCCGGGGTTTTACCGCTGCCGCTGGCTGTTGAACCGGACCCGAGCACGCGCAGCCCCTGAGGCGTCACCTGGAGGCCTTCGACCGCCACCTGCAAACTGGACGCGCCTTGACCTAATCCGATCCCGACACGCTTTTTCTTATCCCCCTCGTCGAATGAAATGAGATAGCCTCTGATGATGATGTCATTGATCTGCGGCTTGGTTCCCGCCACGGCATGCTCTGCGGGCATGCCCATGTCACGGATCTGTTTGACCAACTCGTTGGAGATCTGAGCCCCCAGCTGGCGACCGGTTATAATATCATCGTTCGTCAGGCCCGTTGTATCCATAGAATACTGGCCCTTAATCGACGAGTCGGCCGGAACATCTGCGGGCGTGGCCGCTAAAGGGTAAACCCAAATATGCGCGGGCCGCGGGAATAGCCCGGCCGAGGGCTCCTGGCTGGTAACCTTGGTTTTCGCACAGCCTGCAACAACCGGCAGGACAATCAGACACAACAAAATGCAGAGACGTGATTTCATGATTTCTCCTCTTTTCATTAGAATTCCGGGCCCAGTCGGCCCATTCGGCGTTGCCACATTCCAAATTCTTCCCGCCATGCTTTTTTTCCTGCTGAACCGATTGCGCATCCGGAAAGTTCCGGGTGTCGTCCGGAAGTTCCGCCCGCTACTTCTCACCGCAGCGACCTTTTCGCGGATCGACCCGATCTCCCCCTCGCCGATCTTCCTGCCATCGGTGTAGAGCGTCACCTTGCCGCCCTTGACCAGACCACCGCCGGCGGTGCCCATTTCTGTTCGACGATCTCCCGACCAGGCATGTAGGTCCGCAGGATCACCAGAAACGGACCGGCCGCAGGGCACGGCAACCAGTTGGATTCCCTCTGCTTGCCCGGCGAA
>JAFGRP010000097.1 GCA_016935075.1 Deltaproteobacteria bacterium
CTCTCCTGAGGCACATTAAACGGACAGGACTGTATACAGTATCCGCAGCCGATGCAACGGTCCCGCCGATGCTCCACCACCCCGTCCGGTCTCCGGATGAGGGCCCCTACCGGACAGGAAGAAACGCAGGCCGGATCATCGCAGTGAAAGCAGGCCGTTGAAATGGACCGCACGACACTCTCCGGAAAGCGGCCCTGGACATGGCTCCTGACCTGACGGAGCAGGATCCCCGGAGGGGCATCGTTTTCCAACTGGCAGCCCACTTCGCAGGAATGGCAGTGAATGCACTTTCTGTCATCGAAAACAATCAACCGTTCGCTCATAGCAATGTTCCAAAAGACGGATCAGGGCGACAACGGCATCGCTCACGCCTTGGTCAGCCTGCAGCCAAACCCGTTGAACTGGGCCGATACCTTGTCCCAGTAGCCCGGAATAATGGTATTGATCGATACCCCTGCGTTTTCCTTCTCGGGGGTGCCGCCGCCCGGATAGGAGGGCGTCCAGACCACGCCGGGAAGGATCGTCTCACTCAAGCGAAGCCGCGCCTTGATCTTGCCCAGTTCGGTTTCCAGATAGACCCAGTCGTTCTCCTTCACCCCCAGTTTCTCCACGGTCCGGGGGTTGACCTGGACATAATTCCCATCCGAAAACTGCGCCATGTATCCGGACCATTGCGTGAAGGAATGCTGCCAGTGCTGAACGACTTTTCCCTGGGTGAAGATCAACGGGAAGTTTTTCGCCTCTTCGGAATCCCCGTAGGGGCTCCCCTCCGGCTCGCTCCAGGCAACGGGCCCGAGAGCGGGGGTCCGGAGCTCCACCTTTTGGTGGGGGGTCAGAAATCGGTTTTCGGGAAAAAGGGTCCCCAGCGTTCCCGGATGCCCCTCCGAGGGACAGGGCCACGATATGCCCGTGGGGTGGTCCTTCAACCTTTCGAGTGTCAGACCGGTCCACGTGGGTGAATTCCGCCGGACCAATTCAAAAATGTCTTCGGGGCTGTGGACGTCGGGGAAAGACCCCCGGTTGATCCTCTTCCCCAGATCCGCGTAAAACTGCCAATCCCCCACCGTCTCCCCCGGCGCCGGGACCGCCTTGTTGCGCCAGACAATCTGCCGCTGCGCCCCGTACTGGGCGCCGGAACTCTCAAACGGCATGGTGCCGGGAATAACGAGATGGGCCAGCTTGGCCTCCTCGTCCATAAAGAAACCGCGGTATACGACGAAACCGACGTTTGAAATCCCCTTCTTCACCCGATTGGCATCCGGATAGCGCCGGTAACTGGAATTGAGGAGCAGGACATCCACGTTTTTATGGAGCATCCGGTACAGGATTTTTCGATATCCAAGGCCCGGCGACAGATCTTTGGGATGGAATTTTTCCTCCAGTTCTTCCAGCCCGCCCGGCTTGCCCCCCTGCATATTGATGATCCCTTTTCCGGACCCCGAGAGGTTTGCCGTCAGCGCCTGCAGCGCAATCACGGCCCGGACGGTTTGAATGGCGTTGGTGAAACGGGAGATCGAACCGCCCATCCAGATGATCGTCTTTGGGCTCTTCGCAAGCGTTTTCGCCAGATCGATGATCCGCTCCGGCGGCAGCCAGCAGATCTTCGAAACCGCCTCGGGCGTGTAGGCATCGGCCGAGTCGGCGAGTTCCTTGAAACCGTTGACGTGGCGGGCCACATAGTCCCGGTCATAAAGATTCTCGCGGATCAGATAACGGATCAGTCCCAAAATGAGGGCGCCGTCCGTTCCCGGGCGCGTTATGATTTGCGTATCACTGTGGTTGCTTGTCGGGGTCCGCCTCGGATCGACGTAGATGACTTTCACGCCCTTCTCGCGGGCGCTGTCGATCCAGCGGATGTAAGGTGGATAGGTTTCCGCAATATTCGCCCCCCAAAGAACAAGTGTCCGGGCATTGAGCACCTCGTCCAGCGTGGTTGTGGACGCCGGATTCCCGAGACAGATGCGCAGAGCCGTCGCAGAGTTCCCGATGCATGTGTCGCCGACCGAACATATTTCGGGGAAACCCGCCATATGAAGCGCGAGTTGCGCCATAATCTCGCTTTCGTGAGATTCCCACAGCGGCTCAAACAGGGCCACCCGGTGGGCGTAATCGTCGGGATGGGTTTCCTTGACCTTGAGGATGCGGTCGGCGACGAGATCCACCGCCTCCGCATAAGAAATGCGCTTCCAGATTTCCCCCTCCCTCTTGAGCGGGTAGAGAAGGCGATGGGGGCTGTACGTCAATTCAACCAGCGACTGCCCCTTGGGACACATGCCCCCCTTCGTCCAGGCATTGGCCGGATTGCCGTATACGTTGACGACCTTGTCATCCTTCACCTGGACCAGGGTGGTGCACCTGACCTGGCAGAACTGGCAGCAACTCATCACCTCGCGGTCGATCCGGTTGGGCGGGGAGGTGCCCCGAACCTGTCCCATCCCTTTCGCTATGGAGGGGACCGTCAAGGCGCCTGTTGCCAGGGCGCCCGCCTTCAGGAAATTCCGACGCGATATGCCCTTTTGGTTTTTCATCAATCGTTGCATCCCCAACATCGAGGCCCATCGCCGTCAATTACAGGGAATTGAGTGAGCTTGCGATGCTTGTTGTCGGGCGTTGTTCCGATGATAACGTTCCTCTTTTTCAAAAACTTCCGGCATCAAAACGGCCTCTGCCGAAGGGCATTGACATCCCCACCCCCCTACAACATGCGCTTTGACCGGTTTCTCTGAATTCGGAGAATCTTAAGCACTCGTCCTGATTTTTTACCGGCTTTCGGGCAGCCGCACAACCGGCAGAATCCGTATGAAGAAGACAGCCGGCAGTGTCGGCACTATGGCTGAGTCGTCGCTATTTCCAATTTGACGGTTCTATTGTCTGTACCCATGCGAATTCGCCCAATTCTTGCAAACTTAAATCGCTACACTTTTCAATCATAATTTTATGGAAAAAATCAGGCGCTGTCAAGCATTTTATGAATTTCTTTTATGAATTTTTCAAAAATAACGTGTAGAATCGTTAAATAAATTTCTAATCCCTTAGACTATATTGATCCCCATTATGGAAGAGACTATTCTCGGGATAAAAGGTACTTTTCTCGGATATGCCGGCGGAGTCTGGACGGACTCAGGCCGGTCTCACGCTTCAGAAAACGGCAAAAATAGGACGGATCTTCGAAATTCATGGTGTAGCCTATCTCTGCTGCGGTGAGATCGGTGACGGCGAGCAGACGCTTGGCCTCCAGGACAATTTGCCGGCGAATGATGGCGCCGGGGGGGTTCCCGGTCAAGACTTTGATCACTTCACTCAGATGATTCGCATTCATGCCGAGACTGTCTGCGTAAGACCGGACCGACCGTTCCCTGGAAAAGTTTTCGGAAACCAGCTGCATGAAGCGTCTGACCATGGATGACTCTCCGGCAGATCCCTCCTTCGCATGGGCCGCGTCATACAGCCGCTGTGCCTGAACGATCATGATGTGCAGATACGCCCTCAACATCGAGACGCGATCGCGTTCTTCCGCGCAATACTCGTTGTATATCGTTTGAATCAGCGCACCGATTCCGGCCGACTGTTCCTTTGTCAGGACCAATAACGGCGATTCCTGCACCCGTCGAAAGAAGGAGAGCTCGTAATGCTGAATATGGTTTGCGGAAGGCAATATCAGAAAATCGCTTTTAAAAACGATCAAATGCCCCTCCACGGCAAAGTGAAAATCATGGAAGTGCACCTGGCCGGGCGATATGAAATAGAGGGAATCCTTCCGGAGCGGATGAGACTCGAAGTCAATATAATGAATGCCTTCGCCCGCGGTAACGTGGATAATTTCGCAGAACTGGTGGCGATGAGGAACATCCGTCTGCTCAATGTCGTTAAATTCGTCGGGATTCAGCGGCAGTTTCCTCACGTCGAACGGCAGATCGCCGATCGTGGGCAGGAGCAGATCGCGGACCGGTATCCTCCTGACCTTTTTCTTATTCGCTTCCGACCGGCGCTGACCGGTCTGATCGATGCGGCGCGCGTTTTCCATAACAGCCATATTATCACGATCGCCTGAAAAGCCCTGTTCATGATTTCTATTGCAACCCGCATATCTTCTTTCCTGCGGCTTTCCGGTTTTGGCGGACCTCTGGGGGTGCAAAGCCTTCCCCGGCTTTTCGTCCTTCATAATTGTCATCACCCCTTTGTCTTGACAAACCGCCGCCGTTTGCATATATGCTCATGCCATGCGGCAGCGCGGGATCTTTGCTCGGATTCGAGCCCCAAGATCCGCGACTACGTGTTGGATCGAAATCGGGCTGAGCCAAAGGGAACCGATCATGCAAAAAGCCAAAATAGCGTTTGTCCTGTCCTTATCTCTGCTGCTGTTGTCCGCGTCGGCGGAAGCAGGGGATACGAGAAATTACTATACCTGGTGCAAATCTTTTTCAACAGGCGAAAATCTTGCGTGTTCAACACATACGGAGTATGGTGGAACGTATTCATACACCCCCGGCACAGCGCCGAAGATCTATACCGTGCCGGATAACACGCTTTTCAACGTCCGGTACGAGGCAGCCGGCCATGAGAAGACCCTTTTCACCATGTTTGTGGATTCAAACGTGTCTTCCTGTGCAAAAGGCGCCGACTGCAATTTTTCCAACGGCAAATGGGAAACCCGGTGCGTATGGAACAGCGTGGATGCCTGGGTCTGTACGATCTACTATCAGGAGGCCCAGATCAACCAATATTATCTCCAGACCGATTATTCCGTCAGAAACTACATATACCTGGCGCAGAGCGGCAGTTCGAACAGCCCTCCCATCATAACCGCTGTCCGGGCGATGTCCTATCCGGAGAATACGGGCTATGTGTCAAAGATCGTGGACCTTTGGTTCTACACCGGGGATGACCGAACACCGAAGCAGGACCTGCTTTATACGATTGTGAGCCAAACGAATCCGGGAGTCGTCTCCTGCACCGTCGACTTAAACCGATATATCAACTGCCTGACACAGCCTTCGGCCAATGGTGAAAGCGACATCACCTTCAGCGCCAAAGACGCGGGCGGTGCGGCAACTTCCAGCACGTTCCGCATCACCATCACCCCCGCCAAGCCGGCGCCTTCGTCCCCTGCTCCTGCCGCCCCTGGAGCAAAATTTGTCTTGCCTTCGACGCCTGCGGGAGTCGCAGCCGCACCGGCAGCGCCGTCGGACACCCCGTCGGAGAATCCGGACATGCCCATGGAAACCCCGACACAGTAACCCCGCTTTTTCCAACCGGACCAGGGGCCTGGAAAATTGCCGGACCCTCCTCTATGCTTCCAGGTCCGTCTCCCTTTTGATGATCCGGGTGACGCGGAAGACCTCTTCGATCGTCGTCGTCCCCTCGAGGACCTTTTTCGCCCCGTCCGCCAGCAGGTTCGTCATCCCCCGCTTCATCGCCATGTCACTGATCTGGTTCGAATCGGAGGTCTTGAGGACGAGGCTTTTGATCGGATCGTCCAGGATGAGGATCTCGAAGATCGCCGTCCGGCCCCGGTAACCCGTGTTCATGCAGGCAGAGCAACCCTGCTTCCGGTAGAGGAGGTGCCTGTCAAGCTGCCGTTTGTCGATTCCCAGATTGGCGAGGGATTCGTCGTCGGGAACGTAGGCCGTCTTGCATTTCGGGCAGAGGACCCGGACCAGACGCTGGGCGATGATCGCGATCACCGATGAAGTGACGAGAAAGGGCTCGATCCCCATGTCGATGAGCCTCGTCACGGCGCTCGCCGCGTCGTTCGTATGGAGCGTGGAGAAGACCAGATGGCCCGTGAGCGACGACTGGATCGCAATCTCCGCCGTCTCCCGGTCGCGGATCTCGCCGACGAGGATGATGTCCGGATCCTGGCGGACGATGGAACGGAGCCCCTGGGCGAAGGTCAGGTCGATCTTCGGGTTGACCTGGATCTGGCCGATCCCGTCGATCTGGTATTCGATCGGGTCCTCGATCGTGATGATATTCACTTCAGGTGAATTGATGGTCGAAAGCGCCGCGTAAAGGGTGGTGGTCTTGCCGCTCCCGGTCGGTCCCGTAACGAGAACGATCCCGTAGGGGGACTTGATCAGCCGGTTGAAGACGCCGACCTTCCGGCTCTCCATTCCGAGATCGGAAAGCTGGAGGATGGAAGAGGTCTTGTCCAGCAGACGCAGGACCACCCGCTCCCCGAAGGCCGTCGGTATTGTGGAGACGCGGATGTCGACGCTCCGGTCGGCAACCTTGATCTCGATCCGGCCATCCTGCGGAAGGCGCTTCTCGGCAATGTTGAGTTTCGCCATGATCTTCACCCGCGAAACCAGCGGCGAGTGGATCTTTCGCGGGAGGCTGAGGATGTCGTAGAGGATGCCGTCTATCCGGTAGCGGACCTTTACGGCGGCCTGGTAGGGCTCGACATGGATATCGCTCGCCCGGTCCTTCGTCGCCCCGGAGAGGAGGAGATTGACCAGTTTGATGATCGGAGCGTCGCTCGTCTCATCGAGCAGGTCCCCCGTCTCCTCGATTTCGGAGATGAGGCTGTCCGTCGACTCCTCGTTCATCTCCTGGAAAAATTCCTTGGCCGTACTCCGGCTCAAATCATAGGCAAGATTGATCGCCGCATGAATCGCCTCCTGGGTCGCCAGGACGACCGTCCGCTCCGGCAGACCCAGAAGACGGCAGAGATCGTCCGCCGCCTGGAAATTCGCCGGGTCGTTGACCGCCACCACGAAGCCCTGCGGCGTATCGAGAGGAACCATCTTCTGCTTTTTCAGATACTGGATGGAAAAATGGGCGGTAAAAGCAGTATCGATGTGGTCCGTCGGGAGCTCCTCCCAGAAGGGAATGCCGTACTCGTCGCTCAGGGCCGCAAGAAGGACATCTTCCGGCAGAAGCCTCTTCTGGAGGAGGATATCGACCATCCCCGCGCCGTTCGCCCGGGCAAGATCCCGAACCTCGGCGAGGGCCTCCGCCGGAACGCCCAGGGCAACCAAGCGGGCGCCCAAACCGGTTGCGGGATATCCGGCCGGTTGTTCGGCAACCCGCCCCGGAACGGCTGCCGCTTCCGGCGCTCCGGATTCCCGGTTTTGCTGCGCCGTCACGGGCGCCCTCCCTCTCATGGCTCCTGGTCCGCCGGCGGCATCGGCGGTCTCGTCAGGGTCTTCTTCAGATCCATCTTGATGACCCCCTCCTCCACATTGCCGACATCACCCAGCTTCTTGCGGTAGATGGCCGCGGCCTCGTCCTGGTTCCGGACAACGTGCGGGGTGATGAAGATGAACAGGTTGCTCTTGTCCCGCCCCTTCGACCTCGACTTGAAAAGCCATCCCAGTATCGGAATGTCCCCCAGCAACGGAACCTGGTAGTTGTCCACGCTGGTCGAATCGTCGATCAGCCCCCCGATCACCACCGTCTCCTTGTCCTTGACCACCACCGTCGTCCTGGCCGTCCGCTTCAGCGTCGTCGGCGTCGACGTCTGCGTCCCCGCCAGTTTCGTCACCTGCTGGTCGATCTTCAAACGAACGAACTGCTCCTCGTTGATGTTCGGCGTGATCTTGAGAATCACCCCCACATCCTTGTACTCGTAACTCTGGCCGTAGGTCGTGCCGGGCGAGGTGGTCGAGGTGTCCGACCGCGTAATGTACGGAACGTTCTTCCCCACGTTGATCTCCGCCTCCTCGTTGTTGA
>JAFGRP010000098.1 GCA_016935075.1 Deltaproteobacteria bacterium
CGGAAAGAGATGTCCGCATAGCACCCCGCCTCTCTGAAGAGGGAATCGACAAGCCCTTCCTGTCCCTCGCCGATCTCCAGGAAGATCCGGCCTTCCGCCTTCAGGCGATGCGCCCCTTCCCGAATGATCCTCCGGTGAAAGGCCGTACCGTCCGGTCCGGCGATGAACGCCTCCCGGGGTTCGAAATTCCGGATCCCCGCCGGCAGGAGCTCGTACTGGTCCTCCTGAACATAAGGCGGGTTGGAACAGATGATATCCCAATCCCCGGAAACCGCCGCAAAGAGATCCCCCTCAAAAAATTCCATGCGCCCGGCCACGCCGTGAGCCACGGCGTTCCGGCAGGCAACCGCGATCGCCCCGGGCGAGACGTCCGTTGCGGCCACCCGAGCCGCCGGCAGTTCCCGGGCCAGGACGACGCCGATCGCGCCGCTTCCCGTACCGATATCGAAAATCCGCAGACCCTCGCCGGGGGTACGGTAAAACCGCAGGACCTCCTCGATGAGGCATTCCGTCTCCGGTCTCGGGATCAGAACCTCGCGGCCGACCTCGAAGCGCAGCGACCAGAACTCCTTCTCCCCGAGGATATAGGCGATCGGTTCGCCCAGGTTGCGTCTTTTAACCCAGCGCACAAACCCGGCGGCCTCCTCTTGCGACAGTTCCCTTTCCGGGTGCATGCAAAGCTGCAAACGATCCATCCCCAGAAAGCGCATCAGGAGAACCTCGGCATCGAGCCGGGGAGAGGGGCTGCCGCCCGCGGCGAGGTCACGGGTCGTTCGGTGGAGGATAGTCCGGATATCCGTCATTCTCAGAAAAGCCTTCGCCGCCGCCGAAAAAACCCGCAACCTGGAATCCGGGACGGCTTCGTAAAATGGCCGCAGGCAAAGCGCGCGAACCCTGAGGAGAGAGGCGTACTTCGGCGTACGCTGCAACAAGCCCGCCCCTGCGAAAGCAGGGGAAGGTTGGAACGCACCGCAGCATCCGGACTTTTTACCTTGCCGTCATCAAAGCCCCGGTTGTTTGAGCGCATCCGCCTGAAAATGGGTCGTCAGCGCGTCGATCATGAATCTGACGTCGCCGTTGAGAAAATTATCCAGACTGTAGGAGGTGAGCCCGATCCGGTGGTCAGTCACCCTCCCCTGGGGAAAATTGTAGGTCCGGATCCGTTCGCTCCGGTCCCCGCTTCCCACCTGGTTCTTTCTCGTCTCGGAGATCGCGTCGTTGTGTTTCTTCATCGCCGCATCCAGAAGGCGCGCCCGGAGGACCTTCATCGCCTTGTTCTTGTTCTTGAGCTGGGATTTTTCATCCTGGCAGGTGACGATCAAACCGGTCGGCAGGTGGACAATCCGAACAGCTGAATCGGTCGTATTGACGCTCTGGCCGCCGTGGCCGCTCGAATGGAAAACATCGATCCTCAGATCGTTGGGATCGATCTTGAGATCCACCTCGTCTGCCTCCGGGAGGATCGCCACCGTCACCGCCGAGGTGTGAATCCGACCCTGGGCCTCCGTGATCGGCACCCGCTGGACCCGGTGGACGCCGCTCTCGTATTTCAGCCGGCTGTAAGCGCCCTTTCCTGCAATGAGCGCAACGATTTCCTTGAACCCGCCCATCCCGCCGGCGGGCGTGCTGTTCATCACCTCGACCTTCCAGCCGGAGGTCTCCGCGAAGCGGGCATACATCCGGAAGAGGTCTTCCGCAAAAAGCCCCGCCTCATCCCCCCCCGTGCCGGCCCGGATCTCGAGGAAGACGTTTTTGTCGTCGTTCGGATCCCGGGGCAGCAGGAGAAGCTTCAGCCGGTCCGCCAGGGCCGCCAGAGACTCCTGCAAATGGGGCAGCTCCTCCCGGACGATCTCCTTGATCTCCTCGTCGCTCTCCTTCAGGAGCGCCTGGTCCTCTTCGATACGGAGGCTGATCTTTTCATATTCGCGGAAGGTCTCGACCAGACCGTTGAGATCGGAATGTTCCTTGGCATATTTCTGATAGACCCCCGGCTTGCCGACGACGGCCGGGTCGCTCAGAAGCTGCTCCAGATCCCGGTACCGGGATTCGATATCCTTCAGTTTTGCAAACATCTCAACCTGTTTCATCAATCATCCGGGAAGACCGCCGCCGGATGAAAAATGTACGGACCATCCGGACAGAATCGCCGTCACGCCGTCTCAAATTCCAATCTGCATTGATAGGAGACATTCCTGAAAGACGGCGCCGGCAGCCCCGGCGCCGTCCAAGTGACTTCAGAGGCAGGGAAACCCGCGCCCGGCGCCGCAGCGGCAGGAACCCCCGTTTGTAAAAATCGACAGGCGTTCAGAGAATTTCTACGCCTTTTTCTTCTGGCCGGCGTACTTCTTTTTAAACCGCTCCACACGTCCCGCGGTATCAACGATCTTCTGCTTCCCCGTCATGAAGGGATGACACTGGGAACAGATCTCCGTCTTCATGTCCTTTTTGGTGGACCTTGTCTTGATCACATTCCCGCAGACGCAGGTAATCGTGGCTTCACTGTATTCCGGATGAATTCCTTCCTTCATAATGAACCTTTCTTCTTCTTGAAATCAGTCGCTGTCCGCTCGCCGGTCGATTCCGATCTTTCCCGCCGGCTCATCTTATAGATTATAACTATTTATACTTTAAATTCAAGCAATATTTATTCCTGACGCTTCCGAAGCCATGTCCGGACAGCCGGCCTACTGGTTCATGGAGTCCAGAAAAAGCTGATTGTTCTCGGTCTTGCGGACCTTGTCCATGATGAACTCCATCGCGTCGACGGGGTTCATCTCCTGGAGAAGCCTTCTGAGGATCCAGATCCGGTTGAGGTTGTTTTTCGGGATCAGAAGCTCTTCCTTTCGTGTTCCGGAACGGATCAGATCGAAGGCCGGGAAGACCCGCCGGTCGGCGATCCTCCGGTCGAGGTGGAGCTCCATATTTCCGGTCCCCTTGAACTCCTCGAAGATCACCTCGTCCATGCGGCTTCCCGTATCGATCAGCGCGGTGGAGATGATCGTCAGACTGCCGCCGTTTTCGATGTTGCGGGCTGCCCCGAAGAACCGTTTCGGCTTGTGGAGCGCGTTGGAATCGACGCCGCCGGAGAGAACCTTGCCGGAGGGCGGCACGACCGTGTTGTAGGCGCGGGCCAGGCGGGTGATGCTGTCCAGGAGGATGACGACATCCTTCCGGTGTTCGACCAGCCTCTTGGCCTTCTCGATCACCATCTCGGCCACCTGAACATGGCGGGTCGCCGGCTCGTCGAATGTGGAAGAGATGACCTCGCCGGCCACGCTCCGCTGCATGTCCGTCACCTCTTCCGGCCGTTCGTCGATCAGGAGGACCATCAGGGTGACCTCCTTGTGGTTGGCGGTGATGCTGTGGGCGATATCCTGAAGCAGAACGGTCTTCCCTGCCCGCGGCGGGGAGACGATCAGACCGCGCTGCCCCTTGCCGATGGGGGTGAACATGTCCATGATGCGCGTGGAGAGATTTTCGGGATCGAATTCCAGATTCAGTTTTTCATCGGGGTAGAGGGGGGTCAGGTTGTCGAAGAGGATCTTGTCGCGCGCCGCTTCCGGGCCCTCGAAATTGACCTCGTCCACCTTGAGAAGGGCGAAGTACTTCTCCCCCTCTTTGGGGGGGCGGACCTCGCCGGAGACGGTGTCCCCCGTCCGCAGGCTGAACCGCCGGATCTGCGACGGGGAGATGTAAATGTCGTCCGGGCTGGGGAGGTAATTGTAATCCACGGCCCTGAGGAATCCGAAGCCGTCCGGCAGGATCTCCAGGACGCCCGAGCCGGAGATGACGCCGTTCTTGTCGGCCTGGGTCTGCAGGATCGCAAAAATCAGGTCCTGTCTCCGCATCCCGCTGGCCCCCGGAACGTCGAGTTCATTGGCCAGCTTTGCCAGTTCGCTGATCGGCTGCCGCTTGATATCTTCGATGTGCATTTTCGTTTCCTATAGATGTGTTTATTCGTATCCGCGGGTGCACGGCATCCGCCACGTATGAAAAAACGCCTTTGCCAAACTCGTTCTAATCCATCAAAAATGACTTCAGATTTTTGTGATTTACCGACATATATAAAGAAGTGTACGGATTTTTTCGGGCCGCCAATAGATCTCTGGAATCAATCCAAAAGGAAGGGCTTACTATATGCCTTTCTGAATTTTGGTTTCCATCTATACCAAACGGCTCCCTCCTGTCAAGCATTTTTTGGCAGGCTGTTTTTGGCAGGCTGTCATTTTTTGGCAGGCATTCTTTGGCAGGCGGTTGCACCATTTTTAGGGTTATCCCCCGCGCTTCAGCATGAGGAGGTTGATCTGCCTGCCCGCGTGTCCCCCTCCGGCGCGGTGCGAAAAGAAGAGATCCTGGCGGCAGGCGGTACACAGGCCCGCGGAAAAGATATTTTCGGACGGCACCCCCGCCTCCCGGATCTGGAGACGGTTGGCAAGGGCGAGATCAGCCATCCAGCGCCCCAATTCCTTGCAGGGATGAAGAAACCGGTCCGCGCCGGGCCTGCCGGAAAAGGCCGAAAAGACCGGGACGTCGACCTGATAGCAGCAGGGGCCGATCGCCGGTCCGATCACGGCGACAAGATCTTCCCGGCGCGAGGAGAATCGCCCCGCGAGGATCTCCACCATCGCCGTCGCGATTCCGCGGGCGGTTCCCCGCCAGCCTGCATGGGCCGCTCCGATGATCCGGCGGGCGCGGTCCACAAAAAAGAGGGGGACACAGTCTGCCGTCTTCACCGCGAGAGCCACCCCCGGCCGATCGCTGATCAGGCCGTCGCATTCAGGAAGCCCTTCCGGAAGGGGTTCATCGCCGTCGAGGACACGGATCCGGTCGCCGTGGACCTGTCTCATCAGGATCAGCTGTCCGTTCGGAATTCCAAAGGCCTCCTCAACGAGGATCCGGTTCCGGCGAACATCCTCCGCCCGGTCTCCGGCGAGAAACCCCAGGTTGAGGCTTTCATACGGCCCCGTGCTCACACCGCCGCGCCGCGTGCAAAACGCGTGGGTCAAGAAATCCAGCTCCGAGAGTTCCTCGATTTCAAGATATTCGATGGCGCCTCTCTGAGAGAAACGGAACATGGCCTACCCCCGATGGCTTCGCCACGAAAAAAGAAACGCGCTGGTGACTTTTTGCGAATCGATCATCTCTGGCCTACCCCGCTTCCGTTCGCTTCCGGAGGAAGGCGCAGAGCCCGGCAACGTCCTCCGGCATGGGCGAGGAGAACTCCATTCTTTCCGCCGTGACGGGATGGGTAAAGGCGAGACGCCAGGCATGCAGGGCCTGGCGGTCGAGCGCCTTTATCCGGGAGCGCGCCGCCGGATCGCCGCCGGTCCGGATCCTCCCCGCGCCGCCGTAGACCCGGTCCCCGACAACCGGATAACCGAGGTCCGCCAGATGGACGCGGATCTGGTGGGTCCGACCCGTTTCGATATCCACCTCCAGCAGGGCCGCGACCCCATAGCGCTCGCGGATGTGCCAGATCGTCACGGCGGAACGCCCTCGGCGGCTTTGCGTGGACATCCTCTTGCGGTCCGTCGGGTGCCGCCCCACGGCGGCCTCGATCCGCCCGCCGTCCGCCTTCGGATCCCCGTAAACGAGGGCCAGGTAAGTCTTCTTCACCTCATGGCGCTTGAACTGTGCCGAGAGCCCCTGGTGGGCCTCGTCGGATTTGGCCACGACCAGCAACCCGGAGGTTTCCTTGTCGAGACGGTGGACGATCCCCGGGCGGAGCACGCCCCCGATCCCCGAGAGGTCCCGGCAGTGGTGCAGAAGGGCGTTGACGAGCGTCCCGCCGGAGTGGCCGGCGGCCGGATGAACCACCATCCCCGCCGGCTTGTCGATCACCAGGAGCGAGGCGTCCTCGAAGAGAATCCTGAGGGGGATCGCCTCGGGCAGAACCCCGGAGGGCCTCTCCGCCGGCAGAAAGATGGCCACCTCATCCCCTGTCTTCAGCTTCCGGCCGGCCCGGACAGGCCCGCCGTCCACCTGGACCCGTCCCTCCTCGACGGCCCGCCGGATCTGCGAACGGGAAAGGCCGGTTCGCCGGCCGGTCAGAAAGAGGTCCAGGCGGAGCCCTGCTTCCCCGGGCGCCGCCGTGAAACGGCGTTCTCCACCGGCATCCCACGGTGTTGCGTCCTTCGGGCAGTGACCGCCATCGTCCGGCGAAATCATGAATTTATGCGAGGCAGTCAAGTTTTCCCTTCCACCATGATCATTCGCAGGGCGTCCCGGACCCCGGCGAACTCCTCCGGATCCAGCGTCCGGACGTCCAGCAGAACCTCGTCGGCGGCAACACGAACGATGACCGGAAGTTCCCGCCGCCGGAGGCGTTCCTCAAGAGCAGCCGCGGAGAGGGTCGTAACCCGGAGGCTGACGAGGATCGTCGGGATCTCCCGGGTGGGAAGCGACCCGCCGCCGGCCACCGAAACGCCGGTTGCGAGTTTGATATCAGCCCCTTCGGGCAGGACTCGCCGGAGCATCGCCGCCAGCCGTTTCGCCCGTTTCTTCACATCGGCGACGGGTTCCGTCAGCGCGCGGAGGACCCGCATGTCCCCAAGGGCCTGCGCGGGCCGGAGGTATTTCACCATGGTCGCCTCCAGGGCCGCCAGCGTCAGCTTGTCGATCCGAAGCGCCCGGTTCAGCGGGTTTCGTCGGATCCGTTCCAGAAATTCCCGTTTTCCCAGGATGATCCCCGCCTGCGGTCCGCCCAGCAGCTTGTCGCCGCTGAAGGTGACCACATCCGCCCCCGCGGCAAGACAGTCGCGGACGGTGGGCTCCCGCTCCAGACCGTAACGGTCCAGTTCGATCAGGCAGCCGCTCCCCAGATCGTCCACAACGGGAAGGTGGTGTTTCTTCCCGAGGGCGACGAGGGAACCCAGATCGGCCTCCTCGGTAAATCCCATGATCCGGAAGTTGCTCGTGTGGACCTTGAGGATGATGGCCGTCTCCGGGCCGATCGCCCGTTCGTAGTCCGAAAGCCGCGTCCGGTTCGTCGTCCCCACCTCCTGCAGCCGGGCGCCGCTTTTTTCCATCACGTCGGGGATCCGGAACTCCCCGCCGATCTCAATCAGCTCGCCCCGCGAGACGATCGCCTCCTTCCCTTCGGCAAGCGCATTGAGAACCAGCAGAACCGCGGCGGCGTTGTTGTTGACGACAAGGGCGTCCTCCGCCCCGGTCAGCGCGCAGAGGAGGCCGCGGACGTGGTCGTAGCGGAGCCCCCGTTCCCCCTTTTCGAGGTCATATTCGAGGTTGGAGTAACCCCGGGCGACATCGACGACCCGCTCGATCGCCTCCCGGCAGAGGGGCGCCCGGCCGAGATTCGTGTGGAGGATCACCCCCGTCGCGTTGATCACACGGCGGAGCCGGTAGGAAGGATAACCCCCGACGATCTCTGCGGCCCGGTCGGCCGCCTGCTCCGGCGTCGGCAGGCGAAGCTGCGCCCCCTTCCCCCTGCCGGCCAGGACCTGGCCGCGGAGCCTCTCCACGACCGACCGGCACGCCTCCTTCACGATCTCCCGCGGAAACCCGGCCAGGTTCTCACGCTTTTCGATCCGGAGGATCATCTCGTCGATCTTCGGCAGATGCTTCAGCAGTTCCTTCTGATGTTCATCCATAGGACAGGCACCCATCTTTACATTTTAAGTCTTTTGGAAAACAGACCCTGGCTTATGCTTTTGCCCCGCGCTTAAGGGTTGGCTCCCAGATATGGATTGAATTCCTGAAAGGCCCTTCTCACGGAAATGGCAAACCCCATGCCTTCGAATTTCTGGGTAATCAGCTTCAGGGTATTGATGCCGATGACTTTCCCGTCGGCGGTAATCAGCGGCCCTCCGCTGTTTCCGGGGTATATTCTGGCGTCCGTTCGGATGTACTCATGGTCATATCCGGATATGACCCCGGAGCATACCGAATCACCCACTCCCAGGGGACTTCCGATGGCAAAGACCCGCATTCCCTGAATGATCTCTTTTTGTGCGCCTGACGCAATGTACGGCGATTTGCACCCGTCTATTTTTAGAAGAGCCAGATCATGGTCGTTGCTTATGGAAACCAGATCGGCCTCGAGCTCCGTTTTGTCTTTCAGGATGACGACAAACCGGCTGTCGTGCCGGGCCATTCTGGTTTTGCGGGCGAATTCCCCTTTCTGCTGCCGGTATTTCGATAACTTCTCTTCGAATTCGCTCTTCTGTTTCCCGAGTTGCGCTTCATAGAAGTCATACTGCGCAGATTGGCTCTTATATCTTTGCAGGGCGATTGTCCGGGCGTTTGGATTGGTCATACGGTCAATAGAGGCCTTATAGGCATCCAGATCGCTTCTCATTCTTCTCAATTGATTTTCCGCATTGGTGATGGCCGCTTCATCGTCCTCTATCCGGGCATCCGTCTGGGCGATAAACTTTTCCGTCTCCCTGAGCTGCGTTTCATCCCCCCTCAGCACATGCTTGTTCGTCAGGATATAGCCGTTCTCATTGATAAAGAATCCCGACCCCATTCCTATCGACGTCTTGACGGTTACGGTGCTGAGGGAGGCGATCTCAATTTCATTTTTCGGACGATACTTCCCCGTCAGATCCCTTTCGATGTCTCTGAATCCCGAAGATCTTGAAGATCGTCCGTCTCTGTCTTTGATAATCTGCATCTTATCGACATGACCCGGAGGGGAGTCCGTTAAAACCCAATTGCCCTTCTGATCCTTGTATTGATAAATATCGGCGTCCACCTTGCCCCCGCCCGACACGAGGATCAGAAAAAGCGCCAGAACCGTGTTGACGGAAAGGAGGGCCTTCCCGGAAATGGACGGGGATGAGCATCCCCTGTTCAAAACGATTTCTTCGCGTTTCACGGCACATTCCTCATAACGGCGCGGCCCTTTTCCCTTCCCGGCCCAACGGATGATATCATAAATTTTCTCTTTTGAGGCCTCCCCGCCATAAATCGGATCACCTCTCCGACAGAGGTTCATTCGATCGGGTCTTTCACCGGATCCTTGACCGGGCACTGAACATCATCACCGACCCGCCGGCGCCCGGCAGTAATCGCGGAAGTTGTTCACCGCTGTGAAAAACTCCCGCATCAGAACCACCCAGGCGTACCGCCCCCGCCCGGTGAGAACGATCTCCGGCGGCCGCCATGCCAGCGCCCCGATCAGGAAAAAGGCAAGGAGGTCCGGCGCCAGAAGGCGCCGGAAGGCGCCGCCATACTTCTTCCGCAGCTCCGCGACATGCAGGCGCGTCCCGAAGAGCTTCATCAGAAAGTCGTAGCGGATCCGTTCCCGGAGAGAAAAGTCGCGGGAGGCCAAAAGCGGCAGTTCGTCCCGTTCGATCCGGGCGATGTAGTCCCGGACGTCGAAGGTGTTGGCATAGCAGACGCCGCCCAGATAGCCGATGGAGCCGCTGCCGAGGCCGGCATATTCGTCGTAATCCACGATGTACTCGTCGATCATTGCCTTCTCCCGCGAGAAACACCAGGCCGACGAAAAACGGTACGCAGGGACGAGGCGGCCGGCGATCCGGTGGTAAAACCGTTCCTCCTGACGGAAGTCCACCCGTCCCAGGGTCTCCGTAACCTTTCGCCGCGTGGCGTCTGAGACCATCAGCGGGTACCAGGTCATCTGGTCCACGCCGATGGAAAGCAGAATGTCGAGGTCGCGGTCAAGCATCTCCGGGGTCTGCGTCGGGAAATTGAAGATCATGTCGGCGTTGAGCGTCCCGAACCGCCCGAGGGCGTTGCGCAGCCTCTCCGCGATCTCTGTTCCGCTCCCGTACTTGTCGTACCGGTCCATCTTTCCGAGCAGGCCGTCATCGAAGCTCTGGACGCCGACGGAGAGCCGGTTGACGCCCGCCTGCTGCAGCGCCGTCAGGCGATCCTCCGTCAGGTGGTTCGGGTTCGTTTCGACCGACAGTTCCCCGATGTGAAAGGAGGATTTCGCCAGGGCGATTGTCTCCGTGAGTTCATCGATCAGGACTGTCGGCGTCCCGCCCCCCACATAGATCCCCCCGAAATCGTACCCGAGGGCGCGGTAGAGAAGCAGTTCCTTCCTGAGCGCCCGGAAATAGTCCCGGCAGAGCTTCTCCTCGAAGACGAAGCGGTTGAAGGAACAGTAGGGACAGAGACGCTCGCAGAAGGGGATGTGGAGATAGAGCAGCCGGGGGCGGTCATCCCCGGGGGGCGGCACACGGGGGGCGCCCCCGCCCTCGAAACGCATCGCGCGGGAAAATTCGCTCCGCGCCCTAACTGCAATGATGGAATTGATCAATGTGCCGTCCCCGAAAAACGACGGCCTCGTAAAAAGTCGTCACCCCGGCGAAAGCCGGGGTCCAGTGCTTTTGTAACCATCCGATATTTCCGGATACCGATGCCTGCCCCGGACCCGATCCGGGGTTCGCCGGTATGACGTTCGTGGAGGATTTTCGACTTTTTCCGAAACCGTCCGGAGCGGCAAACCGTTTGCCGCCGTTCATTCGAAACACTGAAAGCCGATCGCAAATTAACAGACATTTCCCTATTCTGCAAGGGACGAATTGGGAAACCCCCCAATGGTCCCGCTCTCCGACGCCCCTCGTGAACATGAAGGACGGGCCGCGGCCACGCCGCCTGACTTTACGCTGTTCTCGGCAGCGCCGCAGGGTCACAAATATTCCCTCCCAACAACTGCCCCGTCCTTCTCAACTCTCTTTCAGAAGTTCCACAGCCGCCCGGAGACCCAGGAGGTAGCTCTGCAGGCCGAATCCCACGATCCGGCCCTTGGCCAGGGGAGCGACCACCGAACAATGGCGGAACTCCTCCCGCGCGTGGATGTTGGACATGTGGATCTCCAGGATCGGGACCTTGAGAATGGCCAGGGCGTCGCGCAGGGCGTAGCTGTAATGGGTCCAGGCGCCGGCGTTGATCAGCACGGCGTCCACTTTGTCGATGTGGGCCTGGTGGATCTTCTCGCAGATCGCACCTTCAAAATTCGTCTGAAAGGTCTCCACCCGGCAGTCCAGCTCCTTCCCCAGCGCCTCCAGTCTCCGGTTAATCTCATCGAGGGTGACCGTCCCGTACTGGGCCGGATCCCGCTTGTCGAGCATGTCGAGATTGACGCCGTGCAATACCAGTATTTTCATCATCATTTCTCCGTCTGTGCCTTTTTCGTTTTGAATAAAGCCCGGATGATTCGCCAAGAGTAAATTCCCAATCTGGTCGCGGTTGGGAACTTTGCTTCCACCCGCCGTTCGGATCGTTTATAGATATATTTGAAATGTTCCTTGGATATTTCAAGCGCAGGATGCACATCCCGAAACGACCTTGTCAAGCCATTTTTTTGTACATATTTTTTGAAATATTCTGTAAAGAGTGCATTGACAACCAAATTCATCTTCAAAAAGGAATGAGAAAACCTGTATGCAAGCAGCCGTATTGATCGAGCCGGGAAAAATCGAAATCCGTGAGGCGCCGACCCCATCACCGCGCAAAGGCGAGGTCCTCGTTCGCATCCTGGAGGCCGGAATCTGCGGTACGGATTACGCCTGCTACATGGGGAACTTGACCACGATCTACCCCATTATTCCCGGACACGAAGCCGTGGGAGAGATTGCGGCCCTGGGGAAAGGGGTGGAGGGAGTCCGTGTGGGAGAAAGGGTCACCATCCAGCCCAATTTCCCCTGCACCGCCTGTCCCGTCTGCCGGAGCGGACACGAAAATGTCTGTCCCGACAAGGTAAGGCTGGGGTTGGATGTGGACGGCGTTTTTGCCCAGTACGTTTGTGTTCCCCGTCCCTATGTCTGGCCCCTGCCGGACGGTCTTTCCGTTCCGGTGGCGGCATTGGCTGAGCCCCTGTGCGTGGCCCTCCATGCATTCCGGAAAAACCCGCCTGCGCCGGATGAAAGGGTGCTGGTTTACGGAGCAGGTGTCATCGGGCTTCTCCTTGTACGATTGGCCGTGCTTTCCAAGGCGAGGGTTGCGGCCGTCGACATCGCCGAACAGCGGTTGGCCATAGCAAAAGAACTGGGGGCTGATACGATCTATCTCACTTTTCCCGAGCTTGAAAGGGATGCCGGTTCCTTCTCCATTCTCTACGACACCAGCGGTGCCGCCGACGCCTTTTCCAATATCGTCAACGTAGCCGCACCGGGAGGAAGCATCGTATTGACCGGTCTTCCGCACCGGGATTTTCCCCTGCCGACCAGCACGATCGTCCGGAAAGAACTGACCATCCGGGGTTCCATGATCTACCGGGATGAATTCCCGGCGGCGCTGAATCTGCTCAAGGGAGGCGAAATGAAAACAGATCTCCTCATTACCGAAACCTACCCGCTGGAAATGCTCTCCCGGGCATTGGAGGATTTCCGCGCTCCCGACAGGGTTAAAACCCTGATTCGTATTCCCTAAGACTGCGTTCCGGCAACCGGCATGAATCCCGGGGCGCAGCCATTTTTTAATTGACAAGCTCCCGTGGCGGTTGTAATGAAAAGGCATGGCCAGACATAAAGTGCTAACCCTTTGGAACGAGGAACAGATCAACGGGGAGGAGACCCGCATCCTGCGAACGCCGTGCAGCGAGACGCCGGTTCCCTTTGACGCGGCAACGGCAAAGGCCGTCCGCACGCTCCGGGAAGCCTTTCTGGAACGGGAGGACGCGGCGGGGCTCGCCGCCCCTCAGATTGGCATCAGCCGGAAGATCATTGCCTTCCGCTTCCGGAACTTCGACGATAAGGACCCCGCTGCGAGGAAAGAGGATTGCGAGATCCTCGTCAACCCCCGCATAACGCAGAAGCGGGGAGAACCGGTCGTCGCGGAGGAGGGGTGCCTCTCCTGCCCGGAGATCCGGGTGGAGATCGGCCGGTATCCGGAGATCAAGGTTCGGGCCTGTGATCCGGAAGGGAAAAAGGTGAGCAGGCGATATCTCGATTTCGCCGCCCGCGTTGTTCAGCACGAGATGGACCATCTCGACGGGAAGCTGATCGTGGACTATGACGGCTCGATTTTCGTTCCGAAAAAGCGGCAGAATTTTTTCGAGAAGTTCTTCCGGGAAAAATAGAAGCAGGCCTCTCCGGCCTTTATGGTCGGGGAGGCGTCAATAAATATCGTTGACAAGACCCTGAAAATCTTTTAGCTTATAAATCATCGTCTTTCTTTGGGAAAATCATTCGCGATGGCCGGGCAGAAAAGACAACCGTCATTCATGCAAAGGCCGGAAGAAACCGGGCTATGCGCATTCTAATAAGGAGGGAGAGATATGATGAGAAAACGGAATGTTATCCTTGTTGCGACAGTGGCTCTGGTCCTGGCCATGGTGTTTGCGGGGCCGGCCTGTGCTGCGGAGAAGAAATTTTTCGCCATCACAACGGGGGGAACCGGCGGAACATACTATCCCCTGGGAGGGCTACTGGCCCAAGCCCTGACGGAGAGGGTTCCCGAGGTCCTGGTCACCGGCCAGGCGGGCAACGCCTCGGTGGCCAACTGCAACCTGATCAAGGACCACCAAATCGAGTCGGCCTTCGTCCAGAACAACGTGGCCTTCAGCGCCTACGAGGGCAAGGACCAGTTCGCTGGAAAGCCGGTGAAGAATCTCCGCGGCATCGCCTCGCTCTACCCGGAAACGATCCAGATTGTGGCCCGGACCGATTCAGGCATCAAGAGCCTCAAGGACATCAAGGGCAAGAAGCTGATCCCGGGCGACCGGGGAAGCGGCACAGAGGTCGATACGCTCAATATTCTATCTGTCTACAACCTGACCTATAAGGATTTTGCCGGTGTCGATTGGCTCGGATTCTCCGGCGCGGCCCAGCGTCTCCAGGACAAACAGGCGGACGTAACCTTCACCACTGCCGGCTGGCCGACGGCGGCGATCACCGAACTCTCCATGTCCACCGACATCGTTCTCGTTCCGATCGAAGAGGACATGATCGTAAAGATCACGAAATCGTTCCCCTTCTACAGCAAGGTCATCATCCCGAAGGGCACCTACAAGGGGATGACCACCGACGTGCCCACGATCACCACGATGGCCCAGTGGGTCGTCGACGAGCAGGTCCCGGAAGACCTGGTCTACAAGCTGACCAAGGCCCTCTGGGAAAAGGGTAAGGGTGGCCAGAGCGGCGCCGACGTCATGGCCAAGGTCCACGCCCAGGGCAAGAATGTGCAGCTCAAGACCGCCCTGAGTGGAATGGCGATTCCGCTCCATGCGGGGGCGGCCAAGTATTATAAAGAAGCGGGTTTGATCAAGTAGTTGGCCTGACGGCAAGGAGAAAACCGGGCGTCCGCTTCGGCGGGGCCCGGTTTCCATGAAGAAACGAACGCTTGGCCTGCTCCTTCTGGCGGTGCTCGTCTCGGCTGTGGGTTTTTATCCGGTGCATCTGCTCCAGATCGAGGCCCCGCGGAAGGCGATGGCCGTTTTCGTCCGGCTCCTCCAGCCCGGCGACCGGTTTTCCCTGATGTACCGGCATTCCGTCGAGCTTTGTCCGATATGGGACCGTTTCCGGGTGGACGAGGAGTACAGGCTCATCCTCGACGAAACGGTCTTTTCATCCTCCAACACCGGCCTGCCTGCGGTGCTGGGCAAAAATGAAAAGTTCGACCGCGACGGGGCGGCTTTCCGCATTTCCAATATGCAGCGGATTCTTCCAGCCGTTGAGATCTGGGTGGATCACCGTTACGACAACACCCTGGAGTTCGGGGAACAAAAGATCCTCCTCCCCGAGCTCGCGGGCAACACACTGCTGCGGCTCCGAATCCGGAGAGTCCCGCTGGCGGAATGGGCCTATCGTAAAGCGCATTCCTTCGTGAGGAGCCTGGCGAGGAGGTAAGATGAACGGCAAGCCATCGGCAGAGATGCCAAACGCCCCCGGGGAGGGAAAGGTCGTCGAAGATATCGATGCGGTCGCCAAGTACGATCCCGAACTCCGCTTCCGCAGGCTCTCGGGAATCGCCCTGAAGCTGATGTACGCGATGACCCTGATCCTCTCCATCTTCCACATCTATACGGCCGGGTTCGGGGTGCTCCAGGAGTGGCGGCACCGGACGTTCCACCTGGCCTTCGTGCTGCCCCTCGTCTTCTTTCTCTACACGATCCGCAAGGCCAAGGGGGAAGGGAAAAAGTTTCTGGTCTACGACCTCGTCTACGGGGTGGTCGGCAGTGCCCTGCTGACGACGATGTGCCGGGAGCTGTTTTCCCTCTCGACGGCTGCGGCCTGGATCCTGGCCTTGGCGACCTTCCTGGTGTGCGTCTATTTCAAGCGACGGGAATACCTACCAGACCGGATCGCTGCATGGATCGATTTTCCGCTCTTCACGGCGATGATCCTGGGGATCGTCTACCTTTTCTCCCTGACCTTCTCCCACCTCCAGGTCTCGAGCTGGTTCAAGGACCTCAACGCGGCGCTCGTTTTCTGGGGATTCTTTCTGCTCGGTGTGTTCTTGAGCATCCTTTTTTTGTTCGTCCTGCAGTGGGTTCGGGGGCTCAAGATGGTGCTCGGAGGCCGAGCCATCCGCTACGACCAGGACAACATCCCCTATTTCGACGTTTTCTTCGCACTGATGGCTTCGCTCGTTTCGATCTACATCTTCGTGGAGTTCCACAATATCGGCCTTCGGGCAGGCAGTACGACGCAGGCGGACATGATCGTCGGCGCAATGGCGATCCTGTTCGTTCTCGAGGGCGCGCGCCGGAGCATCGGCGCCCCCCTGCCGATCATTGCGATCCTGGTTTTGATCAACTGCTACCTCGGCCCCTACTTCCTGAAGATCCCGGGACTTACGCTCTTCGCCCACCGCGGCTACGGCGTCTCCCGGATCATCGACTACATGTACCTGGGCACGGAGGGGATCTACGGGATTCCACTGGGTGTCGTAGCCACCTTCGTCTTCCATTTCGTCCTCTTCGGCCTGTTCATCTCCCGGACCGGCCTGGGGCAGCTCTTCATGGACCTGGCGATGGCGATCGCCGGCGGCACCGCGGGCGGGCCGGCCAAAGTAGCCGTTGTCTCCAGCGGTATGTTCGGCTCGATCAGCGGCAGTTCCGTGGCCAACACGGTCACCACCGGCTCCTTCACGATCCCGATGATGCGGAAGGTCGGGTATAAGCCTGTCTTCGCCGGATCGGTCGAGGCCACCTCCTCCACGGGGGGGCAGCTCATGCCGCCGATCATGGGGGCCGCCGCCTTTATCATGTCCGACTTCCTGGGGATCCCCTACATCAAGATCGCGGCCGCCGCCGTGATCCCGGCCCTGCTCTTCTATCTGGCTGTCGGCTGGATGGTCCACCTCGAGGCCCTGAAGCTCGGCCTGCTGGGCCTGCCCCGGGAGATGCTGCCCAGGGTGCTGACCGTCCTCAAGCAGCGGGGTCTGCTCGTCGCGCCGCTCATCATCATCGTCTATCTTCTGATCTCCGGCCGGAGCCCGTTCCTGGCCGCCTTCTGGGGAATCATCCTCACTGTGGCGATCGGCCAGATTCACCCCCGGACGATCGCCTTTCTGATTCCGGTTCTTCTCTCGATCCCGTCGATCCTCTTCGAGATCAACCCGCTGCTCCATTCGCTCCCGGTCGCGTCCCTCTGGGGGATTGTCCTCGTGGCGGGCCTGGCCGCTACCTTTCGCCACAGCCACCGGAGCACCTGGATCGCATCGCTGGGAATTTCGCTGATCCTGGCCGCGCAGCTCCTCACTCGCGTCGAGCCCTACCTCGCCTCCTTCTGGACAAACATTCTGGTGGTCGTCGTCGGCGTCTTCTACAAGGACAGCAAGATGAGGGTTCCCGACATCCTGAGCGCCCTCGAGTGGGGGACGAAAAACGCGATCGCGATCGGCGCCGCTTGCGCCTGCGTGGGCTTCATCGTCGGCGGCACGACGCTGACGGGGCTTGGGCTCAAGTTTGCCGCCACCGTGATCAACCTCGCCCACGGGGCAACGGCGGGGATCCTCCAGTTCGACCTGCTGCATCTGCTGAGCGCCAAGGGGCTGACGCTCTTCTTCACGCTCTTCTTCACGATGTTCTCCTGCTTCATCCTCGGAATGGGCATCCCCACGACGGCCCAGTACATCGTTGCTTCGATGATCGCCGCGCCCGCCCTGATGGAGTTCGGGATTCCTCCCCTGGTTTCGCACATGTTCGTCCTCTACTTCGCGGTCCTGGCCGACGTCACGCCGCCGGTCGCGCTGGCGGCCTACGCGGCATCGGGCATCTCAGGCGCCGATCCTTTCCGGACGGGACTCACTGCCTTCCGCCTCTCATCGGCCGGGTTCATGATCCCCTACCTTTTCGTGGCAGCGCCGATCCTCCTGTGGTACCCGACCCTCCTCGACGGGAAGATTCCCTTCGACTACATCCTGTTCATCCAGGTCGTCTTCACGTGTCTCCTGGGAATCATCGCGCTCGGCGCGACGATGATCGGCTACATGAAGTACCACTCCACGACCCTCGAGAGGATCGCTACCGGCTTCGCTACGGCATTCCTGATCACGCCGGAGAGCAATTCGGACTATATCGGCGCGGCCATCCTGCTGGTCGTTTTCCTGAAACAGATGTTCAGGAAACGGCGGATCGTCGGAAAAAACAAGGAAGTATCCAAGTCAAAATGGGAGGTTTCCAATGAACGTTAAAAAAATCCGGGTGATTCATTACGGCCTCGGCCCGATCGGTCTGGCGACAGCCAGACTGGTCCTGACGAAAACGGACATGGAAATCGTCGGGGCCGTGGACATTGCAAAGGAGATGGTGGGCAAGGACCTCGGGGAGGTCCTGGGTATGCAGGCCCTCGGCGTCCATATCACCGACAATGCCGAACATCTGTTCGCCAAGGTGCAGGCCGATGCGGTCGTCCATACGGCCGGTTCGCGGCTGAAACGGGTCTTCGGACAGGTGGAAGAGATCCTCCGGGGCGGAAAGAACCTGGTCTCCTCGGCAGAGGAACTCCTCTTCGCCACACCGGAAAATGCCGGAGCGGCTGCAAAGATCGACAAACTGGCCCGGGAAAAGGGCGTTACGGTACTGGGAACAGGCGTCAATCCCGGCTTCGTCATGGACGCGCTGCCGCTGACCCTGACGGGTGTTTGCGCGGAGGTCCGGGAGGTCCACGTGGAGCGGGTCGTCGACGCCGGCACGCGACGTTACCCCCTCCAGCGGAAGATCGGGGCGGGGATGGCGCCGGAGCTCTTCCGGGAAAAGGTCGCCGAAAAGGCAATGGGCCATGTCGGCCTTCGGGAATCGCTCTATCTGATCGCCGACCGACTTCACCTCGTTCTCGATGACATCCGCGAGGCCCTCGAACCGGTGATCGCCGAAAAGACGCTGAAAACGGATTATTTCGAGCTGAAGCCCGGAGACGTCGCGGGCATCCGAAACATCGGGGAGGGTTGCCGCGGAGGAAAGAAGATCGTCACGCTGGACCTGCGGATGTATATCGGGGCGGAGGATCCCCACGATTCCATCCGGATCGTCGGGTCGCCGGACTTGAGTCTGCGGATCGAAGGAGGCGTGGCCGGCGATCAGGCGACGGCCGCCATCCTGGTCAATTCGATTCCGGCGGTGATTGCCGCGGCCCCGGGGCTGGTCACGGTGAAGGACATTCCGGCGCCCTGGTGTCATCAGGCCTGATCGATCGTTTCCGGACCTCATCATTCGCGTTCGGATTCGCTTCTGAATCGCAGCCGCGAATCTTTTCGACCTTCTTCGTATACTCCCGTCGCGATAAAGGAAGTGCTTGTCCATTACAGATAAGCGACGGGAAAGGAGGATTTCCATGTACACCGATCTGAAGGGAAAGACGGCGATTGTCACCGGTTCCGGCAAAAAGAGCGGCATTGGTTACGGCATAGCCGACAGACTGGCCTCTTGCGGTTGCCACGTCATCATTGCCGACCTGGGAAAGACGCCGGCCCCCGAAGAACCCCTGAAGACGGCGACGGGCGAAGAAATGGATATCATCGCCGCCGAACTGGCGCAGACTTATGGCGTCCGGACATTGGCTGCAGCCGTTGATATTACTGACAACAGCGCCATCGGCGCAATGGTGACAACCATCAAAGGCGCCTTCGACCACATTGATATTCTTTGCAACAACGCGGGGGCATCCTTCGGTGTCCCCAATACGGTTTTGGGTTATGACGAAGCGGCCTGGATCAGGACGATCGACGTGAATCTCTTTTCCGTCTTTCGCATATCGCGGGCCGTTATTCCGATGATGATGGGTAAGCCCGCGGCCATTATCAACACGGCTTCCCGGGCCGGCAAGGTTCCCCCCATCTTCAACAGCGCCTATGCGGTGGCCAAGGCCGGGGTGATCATGCTGACCAAAACCATGGCCAAGGAACTGGCCGGCAACGGAATTCGGGTCAATGCCATCTGCCCCGGACAGATCGGCACAGACCTGGAGAAATGGCGTTTCGGCCTGGAGGCATCGTTTTTCGGTACGACGATTGAGGAGCGGGAACGGGAGATGTGCAAGACGATCCCCCTGGGTTACATCGGTCTGCCCCGCGACGCCGCCGATCTGGCCGTTTTTCTGGCTTCCGACGCTTCGCGGTACATCACCGGACAGGCCATCAATATCGATGGCGGCCAGTGCATGGAACTTTAAATACACAGCTTTATTGACTTGCCGGAGTCATCATACAGGAGACCCCATCTATGGACAAAATTATCGGCGGCAAGCTCGTTGCGGATGCGTTGATCGCACGGGGCGTGGATTACATTTTTTCCCTCAGCGGGGGGCATATTACCCCCATATACCAATTTCTTGAAAACTCAAAAATTACGATCTTCGACACGCGCCATGAACAGGCGGCCGTTTTCATGGCCGAGGCCTGGGCCAGGATGAACCGGAAGCCGGCGGTGGCTATGGTCACGGCCGGACCGGGATTTACCAATGCCCTGACCGGAATCGCCGGCGCCAGACTGTCCAACGCCCCGGTCGTCCTCATCGCCGGCTGTGTGGGGCTCGACAGTGTGGAAAAACTGGACCTCCAGGACATGAACCAGCTTCCCGTCATCGAACCCATGGTTAAAAAAGCACTGGTCTGCCATATCCCGGAGCGGATCCCTGAATTCATCGACATTGCCTTCCGTGCGGCCATGAGCGGCCGGCCCGGCCCGGTTTACCTCGAGCTGCCCTGTGACGTTCTGAACGCCGCCATCGACCCGGCCAAGGTCAAGAAGATGAACACCACGCTTGCATCCAAACCCGTTGACCGGGAAAACACCCGAAAGGTTGTGGATCTCCTGAAGGCAGCCAAAAATCCCATCGTCATCGGCGGAAGCGGCATCTGGTATGCCGATGCGGAAAAAGAGTTTATCGAATTCGTTGAAAAAATCGGCATACCGGCCTTCACAGCGGGAGCCGGACGGGGCGTCATCTCCGACACGCACCCCCTTTGTTTCGGGTCCTCTCTGGCCATCAGACCCGGGGCGGCCATGATCACGCTTATGACCACGGACCTGGTTCTTTTCCTCGGCGGCCGTCTCAGCCTGTTCTATATCTTCGGCGATATCTTCCCCGCGAACGCCAAATTCGTCCAGGTGGACATCGCACCCGGTGAAATCGGACGCAACCGGACCATTGATCTCGGAATCGTCAGTGACGCCAAGGCATTCCTGACGGAGATCAACGGCATTCTCGATGAAATGGCCATCGGCGACACCCTGAAGAAACAATACCGGCCCTGGGTGGAAACGGTCCGGAAGGCGGACCGGGACGGCAAAAAAGAAGCCAAAACCATGTGGGAATGCGATACCGTCCCCATCCATCCCATGCGGCTGGCCAAAGAGGTCAACGATTTCATGAATCGGGAAGATGACATCGTCGTCGCCGACGGCGGCGATACCTCGACCTGGATGGGCATGACGCGGACCATCCGAAAGGGCGGCACTTACCTGGACTACGGTCTTTACGGCTGTCTGGCCGTCGGCATCCCCTATGCCAACGCGGCCAAATTGAAACATCCCGACAAGCGCGTCCTCCTTATCATGGGCGACGGGTCCGTCGGTTTCAACTTCATGGAGTTTCATACGGCAATCCGCAAGAAACTTCCCATTGTCGTCGTAATCGGCAATGACCAGTCCTGGGGTATGATCATGCACAGCCAGCAACTGCGTCTGGGACACCATATCCCCCACGGGACTGAACTGGGCTGGGTCGATTACCATAAGATGGTTGAGGTCCTGGGCGGCTTCGGCGTCTGTGTGGAGAAACCGGAAGATATCCAACCGGCGCTGGAAGCGGCCTTTGCTTCGGGAAAGACGGCCTGCGTCAACGTCAAGGTGGATCCTTCCATAATCAGCCCCGGCAGCGTCGCCCTGGCCAATCTCGGCGGATACAAGTGCGGCTGAGGCATAGATTATTATCTCGCATTGACACATAATGACATTCCCTCTATACTCTCGCGGCAAATGAACCGGTTTCTGTGAGGAGACATATGGAAAAAAGGAAGGCGGAGAATATATTAATAAGCTGTTTTGATCATCGGCGATATTCAAAACTGTTCTTCATGCTCTTTTGTGTATCCTGCATTTTCTGTCTTATCCCTGCCGGGTGCTCGACTGAAAAACAAACATGTGATTTCAAGCTGAACATATTTGTTCTGGGGCTTTCCGATGCGGAAAAGGTCACGATAAATGGGAGCGTTCTCGCCAATGTCAAAAGAATACAATGGGATTGGGGTGATGGAATGGTCGATCAACACCATTTTTTCCCGGCAAGCCACGCTTACGGCAAGCCTGGACGATACACGATTACGGTAACCGTTTATGATGTAAAAGACTGTTCAGATAAAAAATCAATTTCTGTCGACATAAAATAATACACGGGTTTTTCATTTCATTAAGGATCCTGATGGACGGCGGAAAACCTCCGGAGAGTGAAAAACATCATATTTCCTCAATAGTTGAATTACTGGTCTTAGGCATTGTCGCTGCTTTAGCAATAGGAATCCGGATCGAATATTTCATCGGTTTTGCCTTAGGCGATGATTTCAATTACTTCATATTAATAAAAAACGCCCTTGCCGGTTCAGGAATTCAGTATGATTACTTAAACCAGTATGCCTTCAGGCCGTTGCTGTTATTAAGCGCCCTATTATCATTCAAGTTATTGGGAATCAATGAAGCAGCTTTTATTCTTCCCGTTTTTCTCGCCTCCATTGGCGGCATCTTCGTGGCATATTACCTCGGAAAAACGCTGTTCTCCCCTTGCGCAGGTTTCCTGGCCGCTTTTATCCTGGCGATCTATCCTTTCAATATCTACAATTCAGTGACTTTTGATAATGACGTTATCATCTCTTTTTTCATGGGATTGGTCATTCTCGTTTTCATAAAAGCCAGAGAATCCGAAAAACCGTTACAGGTTATATTGTATGTAACGGGAGGTTTCACAATTGTTGTTTCATATCTTTTTAAAATGACTTCGCTTTCCATATTGGGCATTTTAGGGGTTTTTTCTCTTTTGGAGATATTCTTATATCGGAAGAATCTACGGCAACTTTGGTTTTATGCCGCCTTCGCGTTTTTTTTCCTCCTGGCCCTCTGTTTCTACAAGGCGGAAACAGGTGAATTTTTCCGCCATTTTAAAGCCGAAAATATCTATTACGACCATTGGAAAAATCTTTTTGTTCCTGCGGATTATTGGAATGGAAATCTTAACATCAAGGAATTACTATTTGAATACCCCTACCATCTTTTTCTGCCTCTGACTTTGGGTACCGTACGGTTTTTCGAATTCGGTTTGTATTTTTATTTCTTTCCGCCTGCGTTGGTTCTGATGCTCTGGAAAAACAAGAATAGATGGGTAAGCCTCTTTCTGTTCTGGTGGTTTTTCTCGCTTTTTTTATTCCTCGAATTCATGCCGCTTTATTGGGACCCTTACTATTATCCCCTGCCTCGCCAGGAGAGATACCTGGAGATCATTACGCTCCCCACCATATTGACCATCGCCTGGTTTCTGACGTGGATGGCACGCAGATCCAAGATTACGTTTACACTCCTTCTTTTGATCATCGTTTCTTCTTCATTATATTACACGCACATCCGTTGCACTTATGTCAAGGATTCCATAGCCGACCTGAAAGGTGTTTCAAAATGGCTCTGCGAGGAAAAAGCGTCCGAAGTTTATGTAGACTATCCGGGGTTTGGCCCCGTTTTTTTCCATACCAACAACTGTAACATTGCGGTAAAAAGTCTGGAAAGAATCAAGACAGACCCTCCTTCAAAGGGGGCTTATGTCCTGTCAGGTGGAAGCCGGATGTACCTTTGGGAGCGGGGAATAATACGTACGGTGGAAGAGGAGTGTCCGGAGCTTCCTTTGACGGCCGTGATAACCTATCCGGAATCATGGACCCATAACCGGAAAGGCCGATTGACGGTATATCGGTATGGTGGTTGATGTCGGCTTTGTAATGATTCCTGTCATCACAAATAATGTTTTATTTCATATCATTGGATCATTCTTCCATGAAAGGTCTTATAAATTTATCCCATTCATCTTTCGATTTACAGCTTTTTTCCAGCATCCTGCATTCGATTAAAGCATCCTCTTTACCCGATATGGTGGATTCTTTAAGTGTTTTATTTTTATCCACATCCTTAATATTCTCCTTACTGGATATCGTGATGACTCCAAGGGTATTATTTTCGTGAACGTCCACAATATATTCCGACGAAATAATGGAACCAATGTCTTTTTTGGGAACAGTTTTGGACTTTACAAACATATAGCATTTATTCGTTCTCTTGTTGTAATGACTCACGTAATCACTATATATGGTGTAGTTCTCACTCTTGTTTTTATCCCGGTAAACTTTATGAAAATAATCGATGCAATATGATCCGCATTTTTCCCGTAATCCGTATTCTTTCCCGGTTATTTTCAATGTCATTGCTGATTGGGAGAGTAATAATTGTTCTTCTTTTGTGGGTTTTTGATTGTCACATCCAATCAATGACAAAATAATAAAAGATACAAGTATAATGATGAATATGAGACAGAATAATTGTGATAATAATCCGCTCTTGTTTTTATACGATCGAAAATCGTTCATCTCAACCTCGCTTGTGGTTTGGTTTAACAAGAAACCGAAAGGCAAAGTGCAGCTTGTTCGGCATCACACCGAAGAATTTTTTGGCTTCGCCCCGGGCCGGCTCATTATCCGCAGCCATGGCAAATGAATGGCTTGATCTTCTGCGATCATAAGAATCATTTTCGCTTCTCTTTTGCTGCGGCGCCTTTGGGCTTTGCTTTGCCCTGCGCCTGAAATGTCCATGATCATGTCCGGTAAAAAGATTCAGTATATGATTCTAAATACAGAATAAATAAGAAATATCAAGAATAATTTGTCGAAGATTATGTCCGGCCATCCCTTAAAGAAGAAGCAAAACGGTTTCCTTGGAAAGGATGAACTGCATGCCCTGAGAAAGCGGTCACCCCTCTGAGGAATTTCCGGTGTCCCGCTCAGTCGACCTCCTCGAAGACAGACCGGCTCACGCCGTCGAGCAACTGGAAGGTCTTCGCCCGAACAGCGAACACCATCACCTCGCCACTCTCGGCAAACTCCTTGAGGTGCGGATGCCTCTCCAGCAATTGCCGCAAAACCCTCTCCTTATCCAACGGATCTTCCATTTTTTGAAAGACGCCGCTGACGGTGAGGGCCCGGATGTCCTTGCGCCGGTGATCGATATCCTCTTCGCGGGTGTCGATCAGGAGGCTCACGGCGCTGTTGCCCTCGAGATTCCGGTATTTCTTCGTC
>JAFGRP010000099.1 GCA_016935075.1 Deltaproteobacteria bacterium
CCCCCCCCCCGCCAGGCAGATCTCCCGGATTGCCTCAATCTCCCGCCGGATCGTCTCCGGGGCGCCGTCCGATTCGATCAGGAGCATCGCCCCGGCCTCTCTGACTCCGGCAAAGGGGAGGATGTCGCCGACCAGTTTCAGGCATCTGGAATCCATGAATTCCAGAGTGGAGGGCATGAAGCCGCGCATCAGAATCGTCGTGACCGTTTCCATCGCCGGGGAAAGCTTCGGGAACAGGGCAACGAGCGCCGTCACGGCAGCGGGATGCGGGATGAGACGGACGATCAGCTTCGTGATCACACCGAGCGTCCCCTCGGAGCCGACCAGGAGGCGCGTCATATCGTAGCCGACCACCCCTTTGCGTGTCCGGACGCCCGCCTCGATGAGCTCTCCGCTGGGGAGAACCGCTTCCAGACCCAGGATGAAGTCGCGGGTGGTTCCGTACTTGACGCAAGCCGGGCCGCCGGCATTTGTGGCGGCGTTTCCCCCGATCGAACAGGTATCGTTGCTTGCCGGGTCGGGTGGATAGTAAAGGCCATACTCGCGCACCGCGTTTTTCAGATCGAGATTCCGGAGGCCCGGCTCGACAACGGCGATCATGTTCCGGGGCTCAATGGCCAGGATCCGGTTCATTTTGGCGAGCGACAGGACGATACCACCGTGGATCGGAATCGCCCCGCCGGCCAGACCCGTTCCCAGTCCCCGCGGTATGACGGGGAAGCGGCAATCGTTGGCCAGACGCAGCAGTGCCCGGATCGGCGAAACCTCTGTCGCCTCGACGACCAGATCGGGGCGGTGGAAAACACCGGGGGTTTTGTCCCTTCCGAACTCTTCCATCTTCCCGGGGTCGTCGATGATAACCAGGCCCGGAACGGCGGCGATGCATGCCCGGATTTCGGCAGTGATGGGGGCGTAACCAGGCATGGCATCATATCCTTTGATGTTCGAAACCGGGAAGCCGGAGGCGGTCCTCCAGGCGGCCGAGGAACAATGCCGCGACCGAGGTCATCACCAGATAGCAGGCCCCGATCATCAGAAAGACCTCCGTATATTTGAAGGAGTTCGAGGCAAGAATCTTACCCTGACCGGTAAGTTCGATGCAGGTAACCATGTAGGCCAGGGATGAATACTTGATCAGGTAGATAATCTCGTTCCCGCAACCGGGCAGCGCCCGCCGGATCGCCTGCGGCAGGATGATGGAGAAGATTGTCTGGACCTTGTTAAAGCCGAGCGACTGGGCGGCGAGCATCTGCCCGCGCTTGATGGACAGAAGCGCCCCCCGGACATATTCCGAGTGGTAAGCCCCGCTGCAGAGCGAAAAACCGAGGACCGAGGCCACAAAGGGGCTCAGATAAATCCCGATGTAGGGAAGGCCGAAGTACCAGATGAAAAGCTGGACGACGAGAGGAACTCCCCGGAAGAGCGCAACGTAGGCGTTCGCGGCGGCCATGACGGCGTGGTTCCCGTAGACCCGAAGCACCCCGACCAGGATCCCGATGATCAGCCCGCAGACCGCCGAGGGTATGATGAGTTCGAGGCTAACCCAGAATCCCTTGAGCAGGGCGGGATAGATTTCGGTTCGAATGTAGAGCCACTCCTCCATCGTCAGCGTTCCCCGTAGAGTTCCGTGATCTTGGAGCAGAATTCCCGCGTGCGCGCGTTTTCGGCAGCGTTGAAGATCTTGTCGGGCGTCCCCCGTTCAAGGATCCGGCCGTTCTCCATGAAAACGATCTCGCTTGCGAGCGAACTGGCAAAGCCGATCTGGTGCGTCGCCATGATCATCGTCATGCCGTTGTTCCCGAGATCCCGGATCACCGCGTGGACCTCGCCGATCAGTTCGGGATCGAGGGCCGAGGTGGGCTCGTCCAGAAGCATCACCTTGGGATCCATCGCCAATGCCCGGGCGATCGAAACCCGCTGCTTCTGTCCTCCGGAAAGCTGGGCCGGATACTTCTGCATGTGATCCTTCAGGCCGACCCGTTCCAGTTCCATGACGGCGCGCTCGGAGGCCTCCGCCTTTCCCATCCCCCGAACCTTGACCATACCGATCCGGACATTCTCCAACGCGTTCAGATGATCGAAAAGGTTGAAGTCCTGGAAGATCATGCCGACCTTCTGGCGGTAGGCGTAGAGGTCGCACTTGTGCGCGTAACGGACTTCCTGTCCGTCCAGCCAGATCCGTCCCTCGTCGGGCTTGACCAGGAAGTTGATGCACTGCAGGAGCGTGCTCTTCCCGGCCCCGGAGGGGCCGATGAGGATTTTGAGGTCCCCCTTGTTCACGTCGAGCGAAGCCCCTTTCAGGACATCCTTCCTTCCGTAGCGCTTCGATACATTTTCGATTCGTAAAATGGGTTCTGCCATCGTTTTTCTACAATCCATGCGGCGAATATCCCGGAATTCGGACCTTCTCTTCCAGCATCCGGAGGCTCCTTGTCCCCATCCAGGTGAGGACGAGGAAGATCACCCCCGCAGCAAAATAGAGAGGGAGTTGCTGGTAGGTCCGGGTCGCTACGAAGTGCGCCCGCGCCATGATCTCGGCCACGCCAAGGGCGTAGGTGACCGCCGAGTCTTTCAGGAGGATCGAATACTCGTTCGACCAGCCGGGAACGGAAAGCCGGAGTGCCTGAGGTAAAATAATGCATGAAATCGCCTTGAGGTCGCTCATCCCGAGCGCCCGGGCCGCCTTGAACTGACCCTCGGGGAGCGACAGGATCGCCCCGCGGAAGATCTGGGACTGGTACGCGGAGCTGATCAGCCCCAGCACGATGATCGCCACCGTGAACGCGGAAAGGTTGATGTCCAGGGCCGTACAGAGGCCGAAGTAAAATAGAAAAAGAAAGACAAGCAGCGGAATGCCCCGGAAGAACCAGACATAGATGTTGATCGTTCGGCGAAGTGCCGGGTGGCCGTAGACCTGTCCCACGGCGAGGGGAACCCCGAGGACGAAACCCAGTCCCATCGCCCCGGCCACAACGATCAGGGTCACGACCGATCCCTCAAGGAGGTACGGGAGGGCGTCGATGATGGCTGTCACACTTTCCGGCATCCGTCTATATGGCTCACAAAAACGTGGAAGGCCCCATGAACTGAGGCCTTCCCGTCATCCATCGAGAGAATGGAATCTCCCCGCCCGCAGGGCGGGGATTTCCGATAATGAACATATCGGTGTTTTCATTGCGCCCATGATCCCCATAACGAGAAGGGGCCTGCGGGTTGCACTTCCCGGTTAATTCCCCATCGTCCGGCATATCATCATTGGCGGCTTCGTAAAAAGTCCGGATGCTGCGTTGCGCTTCATCCCTCGTCATTGCGGCGTACGACACAGTACGCCTCATTCCTCAGAATTCGCGCGCCTTGCCTGCAGCCTTTTTACGAAGCCGCCCCATTTTCGCGACTCTTAAAACTTTTACGGGTTCATCCTCATTTGTCGAGGTAGGTCTTCTTCAGCTCGGCCCAGTAGGAGGACTTCATGAGTCTCTTGAGGCCTTCGTTGACCTTCTTCAGGAACTCGGTGTCTTCCTTGCGAATTGCATAGCCGAAATCCTCTTCCTTCATTCCGAAGCCGCCCAGGATCTTCACGGGCTTCTTCTTCACGGCATCCAGCGCCGGGGCGTCATCCATTGCTGCGGCCACGATTCGGCCGTTGACCACATCCTCGATCGCCAGGGGGGCGGAATCATACTGAACCAGCTCAAATTTCTTCCCTGCCTTCTTAATCAGGTTCTCCTCGATCCACTTCGCCTCTGTCGTTCCGCGCTGGACACCGATCTTGTTCCCGCCGGACATGGCCTTCTCCACGGTAATCTTCGCATCCTTCTTGCTGACCAGGACCTGCTTGATTTTCCAGTAAGGCAGCGTAAAATTGACCTCTTTCCTGCGTTCATCGGTAATGCTCATCCCCGAGGCCACGATGTCAATCTTTTTGGCCTTGAGGCTCGGGATAATGCCGTCCCAGTCCATCGGCTGGTGCTTGACCTTGAACTTCATCTCCTTCGCGATCCAGTCCAGAGCCTTTACATCAAAGCCGTCCGGAACACCGGATTTGTCCACATAGGCAAAAGGCGGAAAGTTCGCGTCAATCCCGTTGATGTAAACCTTCTCCGCAGCGATGGCGAACGTTGCGGACAGTACCAGCAACGCCGTCAGCACCAGAACCGCACCCCAAAGCCCTCTTCTCCTCATAAATCCCGATCTCCTTTCTTCCCGTTGAGTTATGGTTCGATCCCCATCCAAAGCCGTGATTTCCAGTATCAATCCGGTCTTTTACCATGGATGAAGCAACGTTGAACCTTTTAAAGCCGGTAAAGCATAAACAAAATCAGGGAGGCTGTCAAGATGAACGAACGATAAATGAAGGATAATTGTGCAAAATTTGCAAAAACAAAGGGACACTTGCAGCGGTTTCCATTTCATCCGTTTTAAAACACATGAAAATCTACAGACGCTGACCGGAACGATGGGTGAAGCCCGGATGACCTTTCCTGTTCGGGTCCGGGTAGCGCAGCATCAGACTGAGGATAAGACCGAGCAAGGGAAGAACGGCTATGGACCTCAGGGCGAACGGCACACCAAAATCATCTGCCACTACACCCAGCAGCGTCACGCAAATGCCGCCTGCCCCAATAGCAAAGCCGACCATAAGACCGGAGGCGATGCCGAGGTTACGGGGAAGCAGACGCTGCGCCATGACAATGGTGACGGTGAATGTAGAAATCACGATCATGCCAAGCAGCCCGAGCACGACAAATAATACCATGCCTTGGGTAATGAAAATAAGCGGCAGCACCAGCGTAGCCAGGAACATGGAGATGGTCAAATAGCGTTTGTGCCCCAGGGTGTCAGCGACAGGTGCGCCGCCTAACGTTCCCAAAACCCCGCCCAGCAGAAAAACAGAGACCAGCGCACCCGCATAAAGGGGGTCTCCTTTGAGATAATTTATGTAATAAAAGGGAATGTAACTCATCAGGCCCGTTTGAATCCATGATCGCATCATCACGATGCCTATCAGCAGGAATAATGACACATAAGTCGCACGCGGAATCTTATAGGAGTCATCTTTTACGACTTTCGCGGCAACCCGGCCCGTCGCAATTTTCTTCCAATAAATCAGGATAACCACGGTAAACAGCAACGAAGGGATGATAACGGCCGGTAATGATGAAAACCCAAAGTATTGAATGATATAAACAGCGATTATGGGCCCCAGGGCCACGCCAAGATTTCCCCCCACCGAGAATATGGCCATGCCCATGACCGGTTTTTCCCCGGTAAAATTGGCGGCCGTCTTGTATCCCTCCGGGTGGAAGGAAGCGACCCCAAGACCGCTGATAACCACCAGCACGAGTACCATGGCGTAACTCGAAGGTAGGGATAGCAAGGAGAAGCCAATGCCGGCACAGAAACATCCGGCGGGAAGAAGAAAAGGTTTTTCTCGTATGTCGGAAAAATATCCAAAGAGAGGCTGAATCAAGGAAGATGTAAAGTTGGCAGCCATCAGGATAACGCCGGCCATCGCGTAGGACAGAGACAGGTTCTCTTTCAGAAAAGGCAGTGTGGCCGGCAGCGCCCCCTGGTAGATGTCGGTCGCCAGGTGACCTAACGAAAGCAGGAACAGCATCTTTAAATTAAACTTCCTCATTTTTCCTCATTTTGCCCGATCAATGAGCAGCTTATCTGTTTTTGTCTACACCCTTCCGCCCATCAAAAGGCCTTTTGTTAGAAGACTCAGGATGCCCTGGCCTTGTTGATACGGTTTTCCGTTCAGAAAAAGATTTTCAACCTTCAGGCCCAGAAGTTCATTCGGCTTCATCGCCAGCGGATTCCGGTTCAGGATAACCATATCGGCCATTTTCCCCGTCTCGAGACTGCCCCGCTCCTTTTCATCGAAGGACGCCCAGGCCGCATTGCAGGTGAACAGTTTCAGGGCCTCCGGTATGGAAAGGGACTGTTCGGGAATAAAATGGTTGCAGGCGGCATAGATACCGAGGATCGGATCCGGCAGTGTGCAGGGGGCGTCAGAACCGCCGCTCAGCACGATGCCCATATCCGTCATCTTTTTCAAAGGAGAGATTTTTTCCGCCCGATCCCCGAGAACGCTGTACAAAAACGCAAGGGGTTCAAGCTCCCACATCAGAAAGGCGGGTTGCAGGGGGATCTGGATGCCGAGTTCGGCGCACTTTTGCAGCCCTTCCACGGAGGGCAGGCAGGCATGGATGATGCCGTGCCGGTGATCCTGTCGGGGAAAATCCTTCAGGGCGGCTTCTATGCCCATGACGGCCTGGTCGAAGGCCGCATCGCCGATTGCATGCATCTCGATCTGAAGCCCCTCGCGATTGGCTCTTTTTGCAAAATCCACGACCTCCCCGTCACGGTAAAAGAGGACTCCCCGATTTCGGGGATTGTTGGCATACGGCTGCCGGAGGGCCGCATCCTCACTGCCGAAACAGCCGTCCAGGGCCGTGGCAAAACACCCACCCACCCGGGGAAGTTTTTTCTTCTTCACCTTGTCCAGATCCATGGTCTGGAAGAATACCCTGGTCTGGAAACCGCTGCTGAGCCCCTTCCCCAGGATCATCTCCATGGCGACATCCAGATCCAGGGGAAAACCCACTCCGGATACGGTATGCATCATTCCGAATCCCTTTTCCGCCATGTCATCGACGGCCCGGAGCATGTTCCGGACGGTCCGTGGGAGGGAAACCTTTTTGGTGACGAAATCGGTGGTTGCAAAAAAGGCCTCCTGGTTCATCTCCCCCGTCTCTTCATGATAGCCCCGCAAGGTTTTCACCTTGTCCGGCAGCATGGCGATCATTTTGGTGTTGAGAATGCAGGCATGACCGTCATATTTGACGATGAATATCGCCCTGTCCGGACAGACCCGATCCAGTTCTTTCTTGGAAATCAGCCTCTTTTCCGCAACGCAGTGGGGGGATGCCCCGAATCCCATGACGATCCTGTCGTTGTTCTCCCGCGTGAATTTCTGGATCTGCCCGCACATTTCAGGCAGGCTCCGCGCAGACCTCACATCGAGGCCGGCGTTGAAGAGGGCATAGGATGCAAAGTGCAGGTGGGTATCCCCGAAGCAGGGAAGCAGAGCCCTTTCACCCAGGATTTCCCGGGGCGAACCTTGATACGCCGCGGGAAGGTCATCTCCCGCATAACGAATCCGCCCCTCGTCTTCCACAAGGTATCGGTAAACATGGTTTTCCCGATCACAGGAGATAATTGCACCTTCATAGATTTTCATCATGACATGTTTCCCCTCTGATCAACACCCCAGGCGCTTCTTCATTGTTGAAAGTCTGATGAAATGTTCTTTCTCTTCGTCGATGATCCGTTCGATCGTATCCCGCCGGTCTGCAGGAAGCAGTTCCCGCATCTCCCGGTAATAGTGAATCGAATCCAGCTCCCGCTGGATGGCGAAATCGAGGGCGGATGCCTCGTCCCGGAGCTTCGCCAGTTCGGCGGCAAACGCCTCCGCCGTGAAGATGAGGTGGTTGTCCACGTAGCTGTGGAGGTAGGCAGCATATTCCCCGTCGTATCCCTCCGGGATGGCGTTCCGTTCCATCCCGGCCAGCATCTTTGCAAATGTCTCCCGATGTTTTACCTCCTGGGCGGCCAACAGCTGGAAGAGGATCTTAACCTCTTCCCTTGCGGCCAGTTGCACGGCGTAGCGGTAGAAATTCGCCCCATTTTCTTCGATCCGAACCGCTACTTCCACAATGTCGTCTGCATCAAATACAGCCATGTTCCACCTCCCTGCTTATATGGAATCCCGCCACAGAATACCCCGTATGTCGAATGGAAACCGATTATTTCACAGCCATCTTTTTCTTCTGAAGTAGAGCAGCATGGAGACCGCAATGAGAATCATGATCCCCCAGAGGGCAAAATATCCCCACGGCCATTCCAGCTCCGGCATATGTTTGAAGTTCATCCCGTAAACCCCGACGAGGAAAGTCAGGGGCATGAAAACGGTCGCGATGATGGTGAGGATCTTCATGATTCCGTTCATCCGGTTGCTGATGGTCGAAAGATAGATGTCGAGCATTCCCGAAAGCATGTCCCGGTAGGTCTCAATCGTGTCGATGACCTGAACCGTGTGGTCGGAGATATCGCGGAAGTAAAGGAGGGAAAGCTCCCGGATGAGCGGGGAGTCGGACCGGCTGAGGTTGCCCACCACCTCCCGGAGAGGCCAGACCGCTTTCCGCAGGAGGATCATCTCCCGCTTGAGGATCTGGATCGCCCGTAGGGTCTCCGGCGAGGGCCGGCCCATCAGCGCCTCTTCGAGGGTTTCAATCTCTTCGCCGAAATGGTCCAGGATCGCGAAATAGCCGTCCACGATCCCGTCGAGGAGCGCATGGGCGAGAGAGTCCGCCCCACCCTTGCGAAGACGTCCCCGATCGTTGCGGATCCTCTCCCGGACGGGATCGAGGAGTTTTCCCTCCTTCTCCTGAAGGGAGATCAAATAGTTGGAACCGAGAACGATGCTCACCTGCTCGGGGACAAGACGGCCGCCTTCGTCCTGATGGAACCGTTTGAGAACGACATAAAGGTAATCGCCGCGGTCCTCCAGTTTCGGCCGCTGGTCGGTATTGAGGATATCTTCGAGAATCAGGGGATGAAGGCTGAAAACGGCCCCCATCCGTTCGAGCAGGGGGACATCCTGAAGGCCGTCAATGTGGACCCAGGTAACGTCCTTGCGGTCCGGGGACGGCTTCAGCCCCTCCAGGACAAGCATCTCCGTTTCTTTGACATGGGATTCGTCGTATTCGCAGAGGATGATCTTTGCCTTCTCCGCATGTTTCTCACCGATGTGAATCAGGGCGCCGGGCGGGAGACCGGTCTTGGCGGATCTTTTCTTTGCGGCTCCAGACATCTCCTTTTTCCTCCGGGATCAAACGGAACTTTCGAGACGGGGATGAACGGGTTTGAAAACGGCATCAATGTAAACCATCGTTTCCGGAAAAACAATGAAAAATTCGGCTGCGGAAGACGGCGGCGAATGCGATTTTCTCTTGACAAAAGTTTCGGAATTGCGGACGTAATCGCCGGATCCAAAATTCATTTCTTCCGGAGGCTTCATGAGATACATCCTTGCGGCGACCGAAGACCGGGCCGCAACGGAAGTTGTCCGCGCCGCATTCCGCCGGCCCTTCCAGGTGGATGCGGCAGCCACTGTTCAGGATTGCCGAGAATTCCTGCGAAAGCGGCGGTATGAATTCACCTTCATCGATCTCGATCTCCTTGGCGCACTCGGGGCAGCCCGGGGTGATTCCGGCGCAGCCCTCCGGGGGGTAAGGCAGGCCTTCCCCTCAATTGATATCATCGTCATGACCCCACCGGAGAGGGCAGGTGAGGCGGTCGATGCGGTCAAAGCGGGCGCCGCCAATTACGTGACCTACCCGTTGAACGCCGACGAGATACGGTATGTGACGGAGAGCCTTCATGAGGGCATCCGGGCGCAGTCGGAACTCGACTACCTGCGGGATCGCTTCTGGCAATCCGACTCCCTGGACGTCGTCCAGACCCGGAACCCCGTCATGCGCGCCGTCTTTGATCAAATACGCCTCGTTGCGCCCACAAAGAGCACGGTTCTGTTGGTTGGGGAAACGGGAACGGGAAAGGGGGTTCTGGCGAAACTCATCCACCGCCACAGCAACCGCCGGGGGATGCAATTCATCGGCATTCACTGCGGCGCCGTTCCCGACACCCTCCTCGAAAGCGAGCTCTTCGGCCACGAGAAGGGAGCTTTTACCGGCGCTGTCCGGCGGAAGTTAGGAAAGTTCGAACTCGCACACGGCGGGACCATTTTCCTTGACGAGATCGGCACGATCACCCCTGCCGCCCAGATCAAGCTTCTCCAAGTCCTCCAGGACCGAACCTTTCAGAGGGTCGGCGGGGAGGCCCTCATCGAAACGAACGCACGGATCATCGCCGCCTCCAATATGGATCTCGGGCAAATGGTGGATAAGGGTCTCTTCCGGAACGACCTGTATTATCGCTTGAACGTCTTTCCGCTCGAAATCCCGCCGCTCCGCGAACGCCGGGAGGACATCCCACAACTTGCGGAGATCTTCCTCCGGCAAATGAACCGTTTCAACCACCGGGGAATTCACTATGTCCACCCCCAGGTGATGGAGGCGTTTCAACGCTATCACTGGCCCGGCAACATCCGCGAACTGGAAAACCTCATCGAGCGGGCCTGTATCCTGGAGACTTCTTCGATCCTGACCCCGGCGAGTTTTCCGGCGGAACTATTCGCCGGCGGGCCCGTTGTCGCTCCGCTGTCTTCCGGCGCCGGTCTTACACTGGCGGAGGCGCGCGGGCGGGTCATCGCGGAGGCTGAGCAAAGCTATCTCCGGGAGGTCCTCGCCCGAAACAGTGGTCGAATCAACCGGACGGCAGAGGCCGCCGGCGTTACGGTCCGCCAGATCAGCAAACTGATGCGCAAATACGGGATACGAAAAGAGACGTTTCGCTGACAGTCTACTGAGGAAGTCATTTTTGCAGGCTGATCAGCGCCGGGACGGCGCAGTCTCCTGCCGTGTCTTCACGACAACCCGGATGACCGGCGCCTTCCCCC
>JAFGRP010000100.1 GCA_016935075.1 Deltaproteobacteria bacterium
GAACGCGCCGCAGACAAAAACCCCTTCCCGGGAGGTCTGAACGGGATTTTCCCTGAGCGTCTTACAGAAACCGTGTTCCTCGAGCGCGATGCCCAGGCTCTTCGCCAGGCGAGCCGCCTCCTTCGGCGGCGTGAGTCCGACGGACAGGATAACCATGTCGAACTCCTCCTCGATGAGACTCCCGTCCTCCTGGACGTACTTGAGAAGAAGGTTCTTCGTCTGCTGGAGTTCCTTGACGGTCGAGGGCATGGAGCGGATGTAGCGGATGCCGTACTCTTCCTTGGCCCGGTTGACGAACCGGTCGAAGTCCTTGCCGTGGGCCCGGATGTCCATGAAGAAGATGGTCGGCTCCATCCCCTTGGCGTGCTCCTTGCCGATGATCGCCTCCTTCGTGGCGTACATGCAGCATACGGACGAACACCAGCTGTTGCCGCAGGAGGTGTCGCGGGAGCCCACGCATTGGATGAAGGCGATTTTCTTCGGTTCCTTGCCGTCGGAGATCCGCTGGACGTGGCCGAAGTAGGGACCCGAGGCGGAGAGGATCCGTTCGAACTGGATGCTGGTCACGACGTTTTCATAGAAGCCGTAACCGTACTCGCCGCGAAGGTGCGGATCGAATGCCTCGAAGCCCGGCGCAGCGATGACGGCGCCGACCTCGATCGTCTCCTCGGAAGAGGTCATCTCATGGTCGATCGCCTTGGCGATACAGGCCTCCACACACTGGTAGCACTCGGCGCAAATCCCGCAGGAGAGGCAGCGGTTCGCCTCGCGGACGGCCTGCTCCTCGCTGAAGCCGATCCCCACTTCCCGGAAGTCACGCTTCCTTGCCTCCGGCGCCAGAAGGGGATATTGAACCCGGGGAACCTTGACCGCCTCAGAGACATCGGCTTTGTCGGCGAGGTCCCTGGTCCAGTCCTTCGCCCGGCCCGCTGCAACCGCCTCCCCTTTTAGGTAACGGCCGATCGAAACAGCCGCCTCTTTTCCGGCATAAACGGCCTTGACGACCGTTGCCGGACCGGTCACGACATCGCCGCCGGCGAAGACGCCGGGAACGTTCGTCGCAAAGGTGACGGCATCGACATCGAAGGTGTTCCATGGATTGATGGCGATGCCGCTATCCTTCGGCACGAAGCCGAGATCGGCAGCCTGGCCGATGGCCGGAACGACGGCATCCAGATCGATGGTGAATTCGGAACCCTTTATGGGCACGGGACGGCGACGGCCGCTGGCATCGGGCTCGCCAAGCTCCATCCGGATGCATTCGACCCCCGTAACCTTCCCGTTCTCGCCGAGGATACGGACCGGTGCCGCGAGAAACTCCATCCGGACTCCTTCTTCGATGGCCTCCTCGATTTCTTCTGGTGACGCAGGCATCTCGGCCCGGGAACGGCGGTAGAGGATGAAGACCTCCTGCGAACCGGTCCGGACGGCCGTCCGGACCGCATCCATGGCGACGTTCCCGCCCCCGATAACGGCAACCCTGTTTCCGAGGAAAACCTTCTCGCCCAGATTAACCCGCCTGAGGTAATCGACCCCATGGACGACCCCATGGAGATCCTCGCCCGGAACATCCAGTTTGCTGGAGAGCACCGTCCCGCAACCGATGAAGACGGCGTCATAGTCCTGACGGAGCTTTTCAAAGGGGATCTCCTTTCCGATCCGGGTGTTCAGGTGAATCCGCACCCCCAGGTCCTCGATGACCTTGATCTCGGCCTTCAAAACGTCCTTGGGCAGGCGGTATTCGGGAATGCCCACGGCCAGCCAACCGCCGGCCACGGGCAGGGCTTCGAAAACGTCGATCTCATACCCTTCGATCGCCAGATAGTACGCCGCGGTCAATCCGGCGGGCCCGGCACCGATAACGGCGATCTTTTTATCTTTTTTCTCCTTCACTTCGGGAATAAAACGGGTCTCTTCGTTGAGATCGAGGTCGGCCACAAAGCGTTTCAAGTGCATGATATCGATCGGTTCATCCACCTCTCTGCGCTTGCATGCCTCCTCGCAGGGGTGGTTGCAGACCCGGCCGCAGACGATCGGAAAGGGATTGTCCCGCTTGATCAGTTTCAGGGCCTCCTTGAACTTTCCCGCTGCAATCAGGGCCACGTATCCCTGCACACTGATATGGGTTGGGCAGGCCGCCTTGCAGGGGGATGTCCCCAACTTGTCGATCGCAAAACCGGAGGGGATGGCCTGGGGGAAATGCCGGTAAATTGCCTTGCGCTCGCTCAGCCCTTCGTTGAAATCGGACTTGACCGAAACCGGGCAGACATTGGCGCAGTCCCCGCAACCCGTGCACTTGCCCAGATCCACGAAACGGGGGGCTTTCGTCAGACGGACCCGAAAACGGCCCGCCTCCCCCTCGACGGCCTCGACCGTCCGTCCGGTCATGATCTCGACATTGGGATGCCGTCCAACCTCGACGAGCTTCGGGGACAGGATGCAGGCCGAACAATCGTTCGTCGGAAAAGTCTTGTCCAGCTGGGCCATGACGCCCCCGATGCTGATCCCCCTCTCCACGAGAAAAACCTTTATCCCGGAATTGGCAAGGTCCAGTGACGCCTGGATGCCTGCAATCCCCGACCCGACCACCATGACCGCACCGACTTTATCGCTCTCTTTCAGCACCCGATCACCCCTTTTTCCGGATTCTGCAGATGAATGTTATAAACACAGGGACTTCTTACATGAAAACGCCGACGGATTTCTGGGCGATGAGCAGGAAATCCCGCGGGAGAATGCCCATATGGAACAGGGCCCATACGCAGATGACGATCACCACCGAATAGGCCGGTGAAAAGTCCGGCCGGATCGACTCTCCGGAGGATTCTTTGAAATACATGGCCATGATCACCCTCAGATAGTAGTAAACGGCCACAACGCTGTTCAGGACGCCGATCACGGCCAGCCAGTAATACTGGGCCTTCACGGCGGCGCTGAGGACATAAAACTTCCCCATGAATCCCGCCAGCGGCGGTATCCCCGCCAGGGAAAGAAGGAAAATACTCATGGAAAGGGCAAGCAGGGGATGCCTTCCCGCCAGGCCCGCATAACCTTCTATGCCGGTGTTCTCCGCCCCTTTCCTCCCCAGCAGGATGACGATCGTAAAGGCGCCGATGTTCATGAAGGTATACACGAGGAGATAGTAGAGGATGCTCGCGGAGGACATCTGATCGCCGATCACGAAGGCAATCAGGATGTAACCCGCATGGGCGATACTCGAATAGGCGAGCATGCGTTTGACGTCATCCTGAACCAGGGCCGTAATGTTTCCGAGGGTCATGGTCGCCACGGCGATCAGCCACAGCATCTCGGACCAGCTGATCAGAAACGGGGCAAAGGCTGTATAGAATACCCGGAGGAATGCGCCGAACGCGGCGGCCTTGATGCCGGTGGCCATATAAGCGGTGATGGAAGTCGGGGCGCCTTCATAGACGTCCGGCGTCCACATGTGAAAAGGCACGGAGGCCGTTTTGAACCCGAATCCCACGATGATCAGGGCCATCCCGATCATGAACATGGGGGTCAGGGCGAAATCCCCGGCCGTAATATAGCGAGCAATGTCACGGATGTCGAGGATCCCGGTCGTCGCATAAATCAGCGCCATGCCGTAAAGCAGAAAGGCCGTGGCAAAGGCGCCGAGAAGAAAGTATTTGAGGGAGGCCTCGGCCGACCCGCGGTTGCCGCTCAACAGTCCGCAGAGGATATAGATGGAGATGGACATCACCTCCAGGCCGATGAAAATGGTGATAAAATGGGTCGAAGAGACCATGATCATCATCCCCAGAACCCCGAAGAGCAGCAGGGCATAGTACTCCCCTTTGATGATCCCTTCGCGTTCCACGTACCGAAGCGAAAGAAGCGTCACCAGCAGGGAAACGATCAGCGATAACCCCTTGAAGAAGGTGCCGAAATTGTCGATCGTGTAGAGGTCGTTAAAAATGGAGGCGTTGATGTCCCAGAGCAAGAAGGCAAAGATCGTCGCCAGGCCGCTGCCGATAAAGGCTACGGCCCCGGCAGCAGCGCCGCCCTTCTCCCTCCCGAAGGCGGCCAGAAGCAAACCGATGACGGCGCTTACGGTGATGATGATCTCCGGGATGATATAACCGAAAGCCAAATCGGGTATGGTGACAACCATGATTTCCTGCCCCTTCATTTTGCGTCGGCATAAGGCCCTGGCGGAACATCTCCCGCAGAAACACAGGCGGAAGTTTTGGCCTGCATGTAATGCAGATAGTCCGCCGCCGAGGCGTCCATCTTTTTGAGGAACGGGCCGGGATAAAGCCCCATCAGAAAAACGAAGAAAACGATCGCGCCGAGGAGGGCCGCCTCCCTTTTCGTCAGGTCCTTCAAACGGCTGTTTTCCTCCCGGGTGATCTTTCCGAACATGACCCGCTGGAACATCCAGAGCATGTAAACGGCGCCGAGGACAACGCCCGTCGTGGCAAGGACTCCGTAAAGCATGCTGTTGCGGAAGGCGCCCAGGAGGATGAGAAATTCTCCCACAAAGCCGTTGGTTCCGGGCAGGGCGATCGAGGAGAGGGTGATGATCATGAAAAAGGCGGCCAGGCGGGGCATCACCCTGGACAAGCCGCCGAAATCGGCGATCATCCGGGTGTGCCTCCTTTCATAGATCATCCCGACGATGAGAAACAGCCCCCCCGTGCTGACGCCGTGGTTGAGCATCTGGTAGATGCCGCCCTCGAATCCCTGCATGTTCAGCGCGAAGATGCCGAGCATCACATACCCCAAATGGCTGACGGAAGAGTAGGCAATCAGCCTTTTCAGGTCGGTCTGCATGATGCACATGATCGCGCCGTATATAATGCCGATGATCGCCAGCCATGAAATGAGCGGCGTCGCGGCGACCAGAGCCGCGGGGAAGAGCGGCATGGCGAATCGAATGAAACCGTAGACGCCCATCTTCAGCAGAACGGCCGCCAGGATGACGCTGCCCGCCGTGGGGGCTTCCGTATGGGCGTCCGGCAGCCAGGTATGAAAGGGAAACATCGGCACCTTGATCGCAAAGGAGAGGGCGAAGGCCGCAAAGAGCCAGTATTGTTTGACAACCGGCATTTCCGCTTTGTAAAGTTCGAAGATGTTGAAGGTATAGATTCCGGTTTCGGCGCCGTAGTGGAAGTAGAGGACCATGATCGCCACAAGCATCAGGACGCTTCCCGCCATGGTGAAAAGAAAGAACTTGACGGCCGCATAAATCCGGTTCGGGCCGCCCCATACCCCGATCAGGAGGTACATGGGAATCAGCATGAGTTCCCAGAAGATGTAAAACAAAACGAGGTCCAGGGCGCACAGGGCGCCGATCAGGGCTGTTTCCAAAAGGAGGAAGGAGACGTAATACTCCTTCGTTTTGTCCTTGATGGATTCCCATGAGCACAGGATGCAGAGGACCGTGATGAAGGTGGTCAGCATCACCAGGAGCATGCTGATGCCGTCTATGCCGAGCAGATAGCTGATCCCCCATTCCGGGTACCATTCCCTCTGTTCGACGAACTGCATGGCGGCGGTCTTCTCATTGAAACGAAAGAACAGCGGGAGTGACAGGGCAAATTCCACGAGCGTCCAGACCAGGACGGACCCCTTCAGGAAAAGGGCGTTCTGCCGCGGCAGCAGCATCAGCAGCAGGGCGCCCGCCAGGGGGAAAAAGATCAGGGTGCTCAAAAGAGGAAATGTATCGCTCATGGTTCATGACCCTTTCGGTTGCCTACAGCATCACCGTCTAAAACATCGGCCTGACGACCAGGTATCCCACCACGATGATGGCCCCCACGATGATGCCGAAGGCATATTCCTGAACGTAGCCCGTCTCCACCTTCCGGAGTCTGTCGCCTGCCCGCTTGACGACCGCCGCCGTACCGTTGACCGCCCCTTCGATGATCCAGCCGTCCGCCACCTTGAGAAGGAAACCGCCCAGCTTCAATATCCCGCGGACAAAAATGAAATCGTAAAACTCATCTACAAAATACTTGTTGTGCACCCAGCGGTAGAGTCCGGCAAACCGCTCCACGAACCTCCGCGGCAGACCCGGGTTTTTGATATAGAAGAAATAGGCCAGGGTGATGCCCAAAAGGGCAATGAGAACCGATGTCACCATGAGGGCCTGCTCCAGTGAGTCGCCGTGACCGGCGGCCCCCGATGAGGCCCAGGCCGATCGGACAAGGTCGAAATGAAGGACCGCTTTTACCGGGGTCCCGGATCCGAAAACCGGCGCGAGAAATTGTTCTATTGCGTTTCCCCCGCCAA
>JAFGRP010000101.1 GCA_016935075.1 Deltaproteobacteria bacterium
TCCAGACCGTCGCGTCGTCGGCCGCCGGTTTTGCAAAGGCGGCAAAGACGAGGATCAGGATCATCGTCAGCATATAGACGGCGTCCTGCCAGAGCTTGCGTTCTTTGCCTTCCTCGTCGGGCAGGTAGATCTGGCCGGCGGTTCGGTTCGCGTCGTCCTTTCGGAAGATGAACGCCATAAGCAGCCCGGCGATTATGGAGAAGGTTACGGCGCTGATGACCCGGGCAAGGCCCAGTTCCCATCCCAGGACCTTGGCCGTCAGGACGATGGCCAGGACATTGATTGCCGGTCCCGAATAAAGAAAGGCCGTGGCGGGGCCGATCCCCGCGCCCCGCATGTAGATCCCCGCGAAAAGCGGCAGAACCGTGCAGGAGCAGACGGCGAGCACCGTCCCCGAAACCGAGGCGACCGAGTAGGAGAGCAATTTGTTCGCCTGCGCGCCGAAATACTTCAGGACCGACGCCTGGGAAACGAAGACGGCGATCGCCCCGGCGATGAAAAAGGCGGGGATCAGGCAGGTCAAAACATGCTGCCTTGCGTACTCCTGGAGCATCATGAAGGCCTCCAGGCCAGACCGGCGGATCACCTCGTGGTCCCAGGGCATATAATACGCGGCCAGAAACCCGGCCGCGATGATCAGCAGTTTTGTTTTTTCTTTCATGAGATCCAATTTATCCTTTCGCCAAAATTTCCCCGAAACGCCGCAGTCGGCCAAATCTTGGTCTTGGGCCGCAACGGTCGCCTTTCCATAAGAAGATCCGGGGCATGGGCTATCATTCGCAGCAGCCGCAGAGATCCTTACGATGAAGCCCCTTGCTTTTTTCCGTCAGATCCCTGACCTGCGGGTCGTTGTCCAACCAGTGCCTTAAGTTTCCCAGAAGGGTCGCTGCGTAAGAGCTCTGACCCCCATTTGCCAGAAAGTAGTGTGCCCACTGACCGTGTTTTTCATGGCCTACGAGGCCCGCCTCCTCCAGGACTTTGAGATGCTTGGAAACGGTGGGCTGGGCAATCCCGCAGGCTGCCTGGATCTCGCAGACGCACATCACCCGCTGTTGAAGCAGCTTCAGAAGCTTCACCCGGTTGGTATCGGACAGTGCCTTCATGACCTTGATGAATTCTTCCATGTCATCCTCCAACATATTACCCGGAAGGAATATAGTGGCGATTTTTGATCCTGTCAAGGGGGAAAATGCGTTCGGGAGAGGGAAAAATCAGACAACCCCCATATTCGCGGGATTATCCTTGTAGGCCTCATAGATTCGGTGAAGCTCTTCATATGGACCTTCTCCGTTTCCTTTTGGAAACCGGCGACAAGGATCTTCTCGCCGTTTACCGTCGCGAGCACGGGCTTTCCAAAGGGCCCGATCATAAAAAGATAGGCGGCGCCGCCGCCGACGGCGATTGCCGCCGTCAACCCCAGGATTGCAATTTTCCGTCTCTTGGTCATAAAATATCCTTTCACCCTATGCTTTAGTGGCAGCCAATATATTGCCGGTTGGCTATATAATCACCAAAGACACTTGTCAAGGCAATGTTTCCGGTATCGCCGCCGGATGAACCCTTCGGGCAAAAAAAACGGGAAGAGCCAAATGCCCTTCCCGTTTTCAGTAACCGTCCCCGTTGAGTGACTCAGGCGGGGACGTCCGTTCGCAAGGAGGTTACCGCATTCCCCGGCCGCGGGCGTAACCGCCCCGCATACCGGCCCCGCCGCGGGCCTTCTGCCGGCCCATGCCATTGTAAAACTGCACCTTGGCAAACTGTTCAGGCGTCAGGATCTTGCGCACCTCTATCCGGTTGGCGGTCGTCTGATCCGCCAATTGATCGCGGAGGTTACGAACCTCTTTCTGGAGAGCGAGGATTTTCTCCTGATCGGGCGTCTTGGCCAGCCAGAGAAGCCTCAGTTCCCCGTTTTTGGCGTAGAGCTGATCCCGTATGGGTTTGATCGCTTTGAGGTGCGCCTCGCGCAGATCGTTGATCTTCGCCGTCTGTTCGGGCGTCAGGTCGAGGCCGCGCGCCGGATCCATCATTGCATACCCGCCGGATCCCCTGTCAAAGCCACCCGCCATACCCCGGTAGGCTATCGCAGGGGAAGCCACGACCGCCGCCAGGGCAATTACTGCTGCAACCGTCATTACTTTCTTCATGGTTTTGTCTCCTTTCAAGAGAACTGTTCACAAGGGATACAGCAAGTGATATGCCAACGGCGCATCAATATTCTATTTACCTGATATTATATGTATATTTATAATTTACGCGAAGAAACAGCATGACGCTGCATAGTCATATGGATATATTATAACCAATTAGAGTATCGGGATCGATATCCAGCCGGATCAAAAGTATCCATTCAGAAGACCGGATCACAGTTTCCCCGGACGACTGCCTTGACTATAATGAAAAAACAGGATAGGCGATAGTTCATGTGAAAGGAGTTCTAAAAAAATGGAAACCCGGAAAAACATGGAACTGTTCGTGCCGACGCCGGAAGGCGGATGCGGGTGCAACCCCGCCGCCACGGGAGATGAAACCAGCGAATCGCAGGTGATAAAGAAGGTCCTGAACGTTGATCTGCTCGTGATCGACCTGAGCACGTGCAAGCGCTGCGTTCCCACCGGCGATCAGTTGAAACGGGCCGTCAGCCTTCTTGACCCGGTGGCCGATGTGCTGGGAATCGAGCTGAGACACCGTGAGATTGTCGTGCAGACGCCGCAAGAGGCCAGGGAGCACGCCCTGTTGAGTTCGCCGACGATACGGCTCAACGGTCGGGACATCGCCCAGGACATCCGCGAGTCGTTGTGCGAGTCCTGCGGGGATCTGACCGACAACAATACCTTTGTGGACTGCCGCGAGTGGCACTACCGCGGCAAGGTTTACTCTGCGGCGCCGCTGTCCCTGCTGGTTGAGACAATCATGGGCGCCATGCTGGATATCGACACGCCGCCGGTCGTTCCCGAGCCCATCGAAGCATTGCCGGAGAACATGCAGCGGTACTTTGACAACAAGAGGCAAACGGCAAGCTGCTGCTGAACGCCTGACACTCCTCCTCAATAAAAACCTGCGGCTATTGCACATTCTGACCGAGCCAGGCCAGGATCTCATCTTTCTTGGGGATCTTTCCCACGGACTTCACCTGGCCGTCGATCACCACTGCCGGTGTACCGAAAACGCCGAATTTGGCGATCTTCATGATGTCGGTCACCTTTTCGATATCGGCCGAGACGCCCGCCTCGGCGACCGTCTCCCGGACCAGTTTTTCCACCTTCTGGCAATTGACGCAGCCGGGTCCCAGAATTTTGATTTCCATTGTTTCATCTCCTTTTATGAGAGGGTTCACGCACAGAGACGAGGGCTTGCGGGTTCATTCTCCCGTCAGAGAATCACTTCCATGCCGTCGTATGCCGTTTCCAGTTCGATCCGATCCGAATGGTTCAGGATGTCGTTCCCCATATGGGTGAGGATGATCCGTTTACACCCCAGTTCCGCGCGATGGGCCATCAGCGTCCGGTAATTCATATGATTCTTCATCTGCTTTTCGAAAAAATAGCTCTCGCAGATAAAGAGATCCGCGCCGTCGGCAACCGTCAGCAGGGCGTGGGTCCATTCGGTGTCTCCGGAATAGGCAATGATTTTCCCCGCACATTCGATCCGCAGCGCATAGGGGGGATCACCGCTGCCGTGGATCACCCGGACGGGGCGAACCGTCAGACCGCCCGTCTGTGTGGTTTCGCCTTCGATCATCTCGATATACCGTACGGCGAATTTCCGTTCGACCCCGGACGAACCGGGATAGAAAACCTCCATCGCCTCCCGGACGCGCTGTGTCAATCCCGGGGGGCCGGCAATGACGAGCGGCGCTTCGCGGCGGCTGACAAGCTGGGCGTCAAGGATGAAAAAGGGGATGCCGCCGAAATGGTCCCCGTGGAGATGCGAGATCAGGATGAGATCGATCGCGGCCGTGCTGATCCCCGCGCGCTTCATCGGGATCAGCGACGATGCGCCGCAGTCCATGAGAAAGCGGGTTGCGCCCGTATCGACATGGATGCAGGCTTGGAATCGGCCCCCGCTGCCGAAGTTGTCACCGCTGCCCAGGAAACGGAGCCGCACTTTCCCCGACGTTGAAGGAGAGACATGGTCGGCGGCCGCCTGCCGACGATCCGGGTGTCCCGTTCCGTTTTTCCCGTTTTCCGGCGACCCGGCGCCTGTGGAGAGATTCATGGAATCCAGTTCGTTTCTTTCATGATATCATCATTTCTGTTTTGAGCGGGGACACCCCTTCGGGGGAGGGTCGGGTTCGCCCGCCCGACGGACGCGATGCCCCGCTTGCATATTGCGATCCGGCAATATGAAGAATCATGCATGGGTGCGGCAGAGATCCTCCCGTCGGAGGCCTTTGCTCTTTTTTAGAAGGTCCTGTATCTCCAAATCATCATCCAGCCAGTGCCTCAGGTTTCCCATCAGGCACGCCGCATAGGGGCTCCGGCCGCCGTCGCTCAGGAAGTAGTTCACCCAGAGGCCTTCTTTTTCCCGGGATACCAGCCCCGCATCCTCCAGGATCTTCAGATGCTTCGAGACGGTCGGCTGGGCGATTCCCAGCGCGGCCCGGATCTCGCATACACACATCTTTTTTTTCTGAAGCAGCTTCAGAAGCCTGACCCGGTTGGGATCGGACAGCGCCTTCATGACCTTGACGAATTCATTCATGGCGTCTCCTCCATATTGCCGCGGGAGAATATACTGATCGCCTGCGATCTTGTCAAGGTGAAATGATTCGCCGTCCACGTTGACTTGTCCGGACGTTGCGAATATGATGAATCCCAAAGCGTTGATCAGTTTCGGAGTTTTGATTCATAAAGAAGGGGGATATGACGCGGGTCACCCTTGAAACGTGCGATCACATCTCAAGATATTGGAAAAATAATTGAACGAAGCATATCAGAGTGGCCATGCAAATGCGATCTGCCCGGAGCGGCTTGACAGGACAAGGGTCCGCGGACGCTGCAACCTTCTCCGACCTGTCCTGGCGGTCCTGCTTTTCGTTCTGACCTGGACCGGCGCGGCCGGGGGGGCGGTGATCCGGGATCTGACCGACTTGAGCCAGGACCCGCTTTCCTACGTGGACCGGAACGCGGCGGATGTCCCGCTCATCCCGGCGCCGGAACAGGCGCGTCTGAACGCCGAATTCGATCTCCAGTACTTCGCCCCCTGGCATCGGACCGAGCCCCATCACACCCCGGAGCTGGCCTCGTGGGGATTCCGTAAATTCGACGGAAACCCCGGTTACGGAAAGGGCGGAAGGCCGCATTCGCCGGACTGGATCCGAAAGATGGCGGCAAACGCCCATCTCGACGATTATCCGCAGGGGATTTTTCCGGCCGTGACGGTGAAACGGACCGATTTCCGCCATTTCCCCACCCGTGAACCCCATTCCAGTTACCCGACGGATCCGGAAATGGGAGATCCGTTCGACAACCTCCAGGCATCTTCCGCCCCGGCGGGCATGCCCGTTCTCGTGACGCTGGTCAGCCGCGACCGGAAATGGTTTCTCACGGAGACGAACCATCTGCTCGGATGGGTTCCGGCGGAGGATATTGCGGCCGTCGATCCTTCGTTCATGAGGACCTGGGAGAACGGCCGTTACGTCACGGTCGTCCGGGACAAGACGCCGGTCCGCGACGGAAAAACCGTCCTGTGCCGGGCTCCGCTGGGGGCGGTTTTCCCGAGGGCCGGGGAGGATAAGGGCCGCATATGGATCTGGACGGCAGCGCGCGACGCCCGGGGAAAGGCGATTCTCCGGAAGACGGCGGTGGCAAAAGAAGCGGCAGCGGACAAACCTCTCCCGTTCACCCCCCGCCACGTTGCCTGTCTCGCCCGGGAAATGGCCGGCGAACCTTATGGCTGGGGCGGCCTGGGCGGAAAACGGGATTGCTCCGCGTTGATCCGGGACCTCTTCACCCCCTTCGGTCTATGGCTTCCCCGCAATTCCAGCGAACAGGCGGTCGCCGGAAGATTCATCAGTCTCAGTGGCCTCTCCCCGGCCGGGAAGGAGGCCTTGATCATCCGTACAGGGGCGCCGTGGCGGACACTCCTCTGGACGCCGGGACACATCATGCTCTATATCGGAACCCATCGGGGAAAACCTCTGATCTTCCATAATTTCTGGAGCATCAGGACGCGGGATGCCGATGGAAAGAAGGGACGGGTCATCGTGGGGCGCGCTTCGGTCACGACGCTTCACCCTGGCAGTGAACTCCGGAACCCTGCTCTCCCCCGGTCGGATCGTCTCAACGGTCTGGAGGGGATGGTTTTCCTGGGAGAGCCGCCTTCGGGCAACGGAACGAACCTGGGGACGAAACCATGAACCGGAGGCCTGTTCGGGAAGGCCGCGGAAAGGCGGCGGCTTTCTCCTGCAAATACAAGCTCACGCTGGAGTATGACGGGACCGGTTACAGCGGCTGGCAGGTGCAGAAAAACGCCCGGAGCATCCAGGGAGTCCTGATCGATGCCGCCCGGAGGCTCTTCGGGGAAGAGGTGGAGATCCAGGGGGCCGGCAGGACCGACGCCGGCGTGCATGCCCTGGCCCAGGTCGCCCATCTGGACGCCCCGCACCGCCTCCCGCCGCGGAAGATCCTCCAGGATCTCAACGACCTCCTTCCCGCCCCGATCAACATCCTCCGGGTGGAGGAGGCGCCGGCGGGATTTCATGCCCGCCACATGGCCCGGCAAAGGAGCTATCTCTACCTGATCTCCCGCTGCCGGACGGCCTTCGGCAAGCGGTATGTCTGGTGGGTGAAGGACGAGCTCGATCTCGGCCGGATGCAGGCGGCAGCCGGGATTTTCAGGGGCTTCCACGATTTCGCCTCATTCGCCGACAAGCGGATCGACAAGCACCTCTCCACGGAGGTGCAGATCGACCGGACGGATCTCGAACCCCGGGGGGATCTGATCGTCTTCCGGATTGTCGGTTCCCACTTCCTCTGGAAGATGGTCCGCCGGCTTGCGGGCATCCTCGTCGAGGCGGGCCGGGGAACCCTTTCCCCCGCCGAGATCGAACGGATGCTGACCGACGCCTCGGAACTTCCCGCACGGTGTACGGCGCCCCCGTCGGGGCTGTTCCTTGCCCAGGTCCTCTACGAGGGGGACCGTCTGGGACCCCTTTGGCTTCCGCCGCTTCCCCTGCAGCTGAAGGGGAATTGAGGCGCCGGTGCCGCGACGCGGTTCCCGAGAAATGTTTGCCGCCTTACGATTGCTGCATTTAAACCGAAGCGTTGGATGTGAAAATAACCTGTCCTGTGGACTGATAACGCAGCCGTTGTGATTGGATCTCCGGCAATGAAGGAGTAACGCAATGGAACAAAAAGGGTCCATGCGGAATGTCCGGATCAGCCGATAGGAGCCTTCTGTAGGCCGTGTTTTTCCATTTTTCTCCAGAGGGTGGTAACGCTGATCGCCAATCTCTGCGCCGCTTGCTTGAGCGTCGGTTCTTCCCGCGTAACCCTGGTAATAAGTCTTTTCTCACATTCCCGGAGAAAGCAATCCAGCGATTGCGTTTCATCAAGACTGAGGGCGCTGAAACGCCTCTCATCGCAGGCCAACAACTCGAGGTGCTCTTCCTTCACGTTATCCTCCGGGGCCATGATTACGAGGCGCTCCACAAGATTTTTCAATTCCCGGACGTTCCCTGGGTATTCGTATTGGCACAGAACCCGCAGCAGACTGTAGCCGGGATATTTCGTCGTACCGTACTGACCATTGAATTTGGAAAAAAAATACTGGACCAGTAACGGAATCTCGTCCGATCGCTCCCTCAGGGCAGGCACCGTGATGGGCACGACATTGAGCCGGAAGTACAGATCACTGCGGAATTGTCCCTGGGTTACCATTTTTTTCAGATCGCGGTTGGTTACGGCGATCAGACGGATGTCCACCTCCAGCGCGTTTTTGCCTCCGATTTTGAGGATTCGATTCTCCTCGATAGCCTGCAACAGTTTTACCTGGAGGGGAAAACTCAAATCGCCGATTTCTTCCAACACTAAAGTCCCACCGGAGGCAAGCTCGAACTGGCCTGTTTTTCCCTGAACGTTAGCCCCGGTGAAGGCCCCCTTTTCGTATCCGAATAGCTCGGATTCCAGAAGATTTTCGGGGATGGACGCACAATTGATTGAAATGAACGGCATGCGGGAACGCGTGCTGGCTTTGTGGATGATCTGCGCCAGTTTGGTTTTACCCACGCCCGTTTCCCCCAGAATAAGGACGGGGGTATTAAAACGGGCCACCCGCAAGGCATAGTCCAGACAAGTCTTCATTTTCTGATTACGGACAAGAATGCCATAGTCCGGTAACTCCGCAAGGTCCGGCTTCAGGTGAAAGCTTTCTTTTTCGGAATAGCCGAAGGGGTCGAAGGAGCGGCCCAGGTTTTCGCTGAGCTTCCGAAGCTGGGTGACATCCCGGAAATTCGCCACCACATAGATCAAGGTTCCCCGATCATCGAAGACTGGGCTTCCCGTGACCATCGCCACCTTCCCCGTGCGTTCATAGGTATGAATCTTTGTGGTAGGGACGCGCGTCTTGGTTACTTCAAAAACAACTGCTCCCTTGAGCACATGGTCTTTAACCATGTCTCCGAGATTGTGGCCGACGATTTCCTCCCGGGCAATTGCTGAAAGCTTCAGGTATGCCCGGTTCGCCTTGAGGACGTTGCCTTTCGCATCGGAAATGACGATCCCATCGAAAGAGGCGTCCAGCAGATCGTCGAGATAATCCTCCAGACGGTTGCAGATCTTGTCGGCTTGTGCCCGGCGGCCTAAAATTTCAGCCTTGCACTCCCGGCTGGTTTTCGTTCTATTGCCCCTGTTTTTCACCTCTGTTTTTCACCCCTCTGCGCCGCTGCCCTTTCCCGATCTCCCGAGGTAACCAGAGCCCGCCTGACCGCGAAAGCCAGAAGCTTGAATCCTGAACCTCCCCAGGTTGCTGCAGCGGCACTCTTGCAACGAGGATGGGCTTGCGGTTTTGTGATTATATAGCACAGATGAAATGGTCTTTTCAATATTGAAAATGGCGGCAGTCCCTCGAAATATGCATTGGGCCGGAATGCCTTGCTTTTTCCCCTGGCACAACATTTGCTAATTCTTAAAGACAAGTCCGTAAACACTAAAACACTAAACGATAGAGAAAAACTATGATCGTAAAAAATGTGAATGACTCGAACGACACCAAGATCGAGAGCTACCTTTATAAAAGGAAGCCCTATGCGGTAAAGGATACATGGATCCGGTGGCTGTCCCAGGCCGGCCCGGAGGGCGCGCCGGAGTATGGCCTGCGCCTGTTCACGGTGGGCCCAAAGGGCTCGATCCCAATTCACAATCACCTCTACTACCAGACAATGTACATTCTGACGGGACATATTTCGATTACGTCCTACGATATCAAGACGAACGAGCCCGCGGAAACAAAACAGATGGGCCCCCACGACCTGGTGTTCGTACCCACGATGGAGCCCCACTCCATGGTGAACCTGAGCGAAACCGAAACCAGCACCTTCCTGTGCTGCATCGCCAATGTTTTCGAGGATGACAGCATTTAGCAGGACACTCGGGAGGCGCCGGCGGGACTGCCGCTGGCCCACCCAATTTCCTGGAGGTGAAAATGGATTCTGTGGTCTCTTTGGATTGGTGAAATGGTTTTTAAGGATTTGACGAAGGTTGTCACATAGGCCATCCGGGGCATTTCAGCAAACATCGCAAGAGGCGGAAAGATATTGGAAAATTATTAATGCTTTTTCGTTGGTTGGTAGCTTCACTGAAGGGGGTGATGGTTAAAACCGAAAGAGATGGGAACATGAACTTGATCCGACCCTTATAATAACGACTCAGGACATAACAGAAACTCTTTGCCAAATAGGCATAACAGGAGGTGTTGAGATGAAAAAAAGATTTGTATTAATGGCATTGTTCATAGTTTTAATTGCAGGTTTGTGCTTGGTATTTCGAGTCGACCAAGGACTTGCAGCCTCTGAAGGCAAGCTGATTACCCTCAATATGGCGCTTTTTCACGGACCTGCCACAGACTCCACTATAGTTTGGAAAAATTATGAAAAGAAATTTGAAGAGGTAACCAAGGGAAGGGTTCGTTTAAAGGTATTTCCATCTGGAAGCCTTGTAAAAGGGACTGCACAACTGGACGGGGTTCAGAGATCAATAACCGATCTGGCATTCAGCTGGCCCTCTTATCATGGACAGACGTATCCTATATCCGATATGTGTATTACGCCTGGAATCTTTAGGGATATCAAAGGTGCGCGAGAGGCATATGAAAACGGGATAAAGGACATCCTCGAGGAAGAGTACGCGGCGGCGGGATTAGACAATGTGCAAGTAATAGCCATGCTGCAATTCGGGGGACGTTATATATGCAGCAACAAAAAAGTCAGAGTCCCAAATGATCTGAATGGCCTCAAATTTAAAAGCACAGGGGCCGCAGAAGTTGAGCTTTTGAGACTATGCGGGGTGGGCACAACGGGTATGAATCTTGGAGAGGTTTATGAGGCATTACAAAGGAATGTTATTGATGGAGCGCCTGCAACACTTGGTAATATGCACAATGAAAAATGGGGAGAGGTCGCCAAATATTTTGTAGATGAGCCCCTTTTCGGCCAATCAGCCATGGCACTGATCGGCAGCAGGAAGTCCCTATCCAAGATACCTGAGGACTTGAAGGGAACAGTCATAGAGCTTTTAAAGGGCGCCTTGTATCGCATCGAGTTGGTTAGACTTGAAAATGATGATTACGTTCGGAATACCTGGTTGCCAATGAAAGGAGTGCAAATTTATAAACCAACGTTCGAGGAGAAGGCCTTATGGAAGGAAAAAACTACTCAAGTTTTTCAGAAATGGCTTGCGAGAAGTGGGGATAGGGGAAAACGAGCTCTTGCGATTGCTCAGAAGTACAATGCTGAGAATTAGTTGCTCCCCCTCTGTGCCAATATAACTTAGACCCTTTCCGCCCTTTAATTTAGACGCTGATGGAGGGCGGGAAGGGGGGGGGGTAGGGCCGAAATGGGCGGCAAATATTCTTAATATACATCTGTCAATCTTAGAAAGTTGAGGCGCGTTTTCTTATGAAGGGCAACAAAATTAAGCGGATACTCGAAGTTATCGATAAAATCAATGAAACTACGCAATTCCCGCTCCTGTTTTTTTTGGTTTGCCTAACAGCGATTATGAATTTCGAAGTCTTGATGAGGTATGTTTTTAATTCCCCAACAATGTTTTCAAGAGAATTCTCCCTGATACTCCAGGTTGGTTTGGGGACTATTGGTGCGGGATACGTTTTGAAGCACAACGGACATGTCGCTGTGGATTTTGTGTATAATATGATGGGCAAGAGAGCCCAAAAACAAATGAATCTATTTGGATCGATTCTGGGACTATTCTACTGTTGCATCCTGGTTGGTCTTTCAATCGGGATGCTAAAAGCCTCTTTTCTGACAGCTGAACGAACGCTCGATTTAGCGATACTCATCTGGCCTATCAAGGCACTCTTTATAATTGGAATATGCCTTTTCGGTCTTGAATTTATGTTGGAAATCTACAAACACTGGATGGGTGATGACGTATAGAAATTAGGAGTAAATCATGGTAGAGCCTTTGACAGGTGGTTTCATAGGGTGTTTATTGCTGTTGGTTATCATCGCCCTCAGGGCTCCGATTGCTGTTGCGCTTGGGCTGTCCGGGATCATAGGTCTTTTCCTGATCTTTGGGGCCTCGGGGCCATTTATTGGAATAAGTACCACAGCCTATGAGGAGGTCTATGCTGGTGGTCTCCTGGCGGTTCCATTATTCATTTTCATGGGTAATTTAGTCGTTCAGTTTGGAATAGGGATTGATATCTATAGCACAACAAACAAGTGGCTGGGCCGACTCCCCGGGGGCCTTGCCATCGCGAGCACTGGGATGTGCGCTCTATTCGGATTTATGTGCGGCTCTGCATTGGCTGGCACAGCCACAATAGGGAGTCTCGCCATATCGGAAATGGATAAAAGTGGATATAATCGCAGGCTTACTTTGGGAACATTGTCTCTAGCTGGCACCCTTGCAGTACTTATTCCTCCTAGTGTGCTGATGATACTTTATTCCTCTATGACAAATTCCTCTTTAGGTTCCTTATTTCTAGCTGGAATTCTTCCAGGCTTGCTTCTGGCCTCAATGATCATGGCGTTTATTTTAGTGAGGTGTACCTTGAACCCTAGTCTCGGGCCCAAGGGAGACAGATTTCCCTTTAAAGAAAAACTATTTTCCTTAATCCACTTGATACCCGTTATATTTTTGTTTGTTTCCATTGTCGGTGGCATATATGCAGGCATATGGTCGCCGGTGGAGGCTGGAGCAACAGCTTGCACAATTGTTATCGGCATTGGTTTGGCATACCGTAGATACAGCGGGCAAAAGGTTATAGCTGCCGCTCTGAGTGCCGCGAAAACTGCAGCAATGATATACATGCTGTTAATCGGAGCAACGATACTATCCTTGCTTTTTTTTACGAGCGGTATCAATGACGTAATTGCCGACTTCTTAACAGGCCTTCCTCTGCCACCCTGGGGCATCATATTGATCATCTTGATATTGATGATGGTGATGGGGATGTTCATGGATGTTCTGGCATTGCTTTTCATAGCCGTGCCTATCACACTACCCATTATTACCGCATTGAATTATGACCCAATTTGGTGGGGTATATTAATGATTATATCAAGCGAGATGTGCCTAATCACCCCCCCCGTAGGGATCAATTTGTTTGTGATTCAGGGCATAGCTGGGGAGGGAACATCACTCAAGGATGTTTCGATGGGAGCAATGCCATTCGTTTTAATATTGTGGCTGTTTTTTGCCATTCTCATTATTTTTCCCGAAGTAGTCATGTGGCTTCCACATAGGCTGCCGATGTAGTTTTGCGCAAATAGCTGTTCTCATGAAAACTTTTTTTGATTGACAGTTGAAAAGTCGAATGCCGATGTTGGAGTAGGCAGAAATGGGAATAATAGATGATATTGTCGTTCATACTTTGGAAACGAATTTTCAGCGACTGCCCTGCTTTGTCGTCGAGCAGGTTAAGAAGAGCATTCTTGATACAATTGCGGTCACGATAGCCGGTAGTTCAACGGATCTCACGGAATCGCTGGTTAATTTGGTAAAAAGTTGGGGAGGTAGGGAAGAAAGCAGCCTATTGGTTTTTGGTGGGAGAATCCCCGCCTCTACAGCGGCAATGGTGAATGCAACGCTGGCAAGAGCAAGAGATTTGGACGATGTTCACGAATCAGCGCCCATGCATGTGGGTGCCGCTGTGATTCCGGGAGGTTTTGCTTTTGCGGAATATAGTAAGAGGATTCTTGGAAAAGAGATTACCGGTAAGGACTTCATTACTGCTGTCACGCTTGGGGCTGATTTTTTGTGTAGACTGAGGCTTGCCGGACCTGGAGCAGCGAATGAAGGGGGCTGGGCCAGCGAAACACCTGTGCCGCTTGCGGTGGCGATGACCGGCGCGAAAATGTTTGGGTGTTCTTACAAAAAAATGTTGGACTGCCTCGGCATCGCATATGCGCAGTGCAGTGGGAATATACAAGCGCATACCGAAGGGGCTTTAACGGTCCGGCTCCAGGAAGGATTTGCGACCATGTCAGGTGTACTAAGCGTTATGCTGGCTCAAGAGGGTTTTACCGGAGCAAAAGATAGTCTGGAAGGTAAATTTGGTTATTACAACTTATATATGAAAGGGGAGTACAGGCCAGATGTGTTCAGAGAGGGGCTCGGTACGCGTTATGAAATTAGTAATGTCAGTGTAAAGCCTTATCCATGCTGCAAATATACCCACACTGCAATTTTCGGAGCTTTGCGGTTAGCTGAGGATAATAGAGTTGACTGGAAAACCGTAAAAAGAGTTACGATCGTAATAGACAAGCATGGTTCTAATTTATGCGGGGGAGAGAGGAAGAGAACCCCCCAGAGCGTGCCGGAGGCTCAATTTAGTTACTACTACACCGTTGCAAGCGCACTGGTAAAAGGCAGGGTTTTTATAGATAACTTTACCGAGGAAGCGATCAGAGATGAAGACGTTTTGTCGATGGCGAAAAAGATAGAATTATGTATTGACTCAGATAGGGATGGCACGAAAGAGGCTTTGTGCCCAGTGGACATCAGCATAGAGACGGAGAACGGATGTCGTTACAGCTTGAACGTTGCGACAGTGAAGGGCCATCCGGACAATCCCATGTCCTTCGATGATGTAATAAAAAAGTTGTGGGAGTGCACTGCGTTTTCAGCAAGACCTCTTGCTAAAGGGAAAATTCATCAAATGATCCAATCAGTAAGGTACATGGAAGAGATCGATGATGTGAGTATTGTGCCGGAATGTATTACTTAAAAAATCAGCATTTTTGACCTTTCCCTGCAACACTTTCAAAGTTTCCGGAGGGAAAGCGACCATTAATTGTGAGAAGAGTAGGAGAGAGAGCAAGATATCACACAATCTAACGAAGAAAGGGAGGTAATTTAACATGGCAGAGAAAACGAAGATTGGGATAATCCTTTGCGCGGTTCACTGTATTAATTGCCACGGAATCAAATGTTTGAGATCTCTCAATAATAGAGAGGGGGCGTTCAGCACTTATAAGGATAAAGAGTTGGAATTGGTTGCATATGCCCATTGCTGCGGCTGCCCCGGCGGAGGTATTGCAAATAAAGTTCTGGAACCGATGCAGAAAAAGGGCGTAGAAGTTGTATTCCTTGCTACGGCTTGGGTTTGTGGTTATCCTCCGTGTCCTCACTTAAATTATTTACGCGATCTGATGGAGAATGTCTTTGGTTTTAAAGTGGTTGTAGGCACACACCCCATGCCGCAGAACTTCTATGACAGGCACAACAAATTGGGAACGTGGGCCGCAGCGGAATGGAAAGAGCTTCTCGCACCAACATTAGCGGATGAAAAAACGCGTTTAGCTTATGACACCCCATAAACTGGAGTGATTTTTCAGAATAGAGATGCGCCCGCCCTGTAAGGAGAAAGCGGAAGAGCTTGAGCGATGAGGGCTCTTCCGCCCTCCAGCAGAATGCGGAGTTGAGCCGATAGCCCTGTGAGCCGCGGCACAAATCCGCATTCCCTCGAGCGAAGTGAGGGGGGGGGGGGA
>JAFGRP010000102.1 GCA_016935075.1 Deltaproteobacteria bacterium
GATAACAGCGCCCCCGGTCCGGGAAGAGACTGCGGTAGAAGCGGACGCTGACGGCGACGCGGCGGGGGGAAAAAAGGAAATACCCCGTCGCCACATGCCAGGCAATCAGCAGAAAGATCCAGTTCCCGAATCTTCTCGCCAGTACGATGAGGCAGCGGTAGAAAAAATCCTTCATGGTTCGATTCCCTCCGACAGGCGGCTGTCGGCGACGAACCACCACTCCTCTCCCTCCAACGTGTCCGCCTGGATGGCGGCGATGTCAAAACCGGCCGCGACGATCATCGCCTCGAGAGAGGGCTGCGTCCGGTAATGGGGACGCAGACGGTGAAGCTTCAGCCGCAGCTCTTCGATATTCCGTTTCCGGGGCGGGTCTGCGGGGATGGTAACCCGGATGACGAGCCGGCCGCCGGGGATGAGTTTCGCGTGCAGAATTTCCAGGGTCTCCCGCAATGCTGCATCGTCCAGCATGTGGATGACGTCGAGGACAAGCGCCGTGTCGGCCCCGTCCGGCAAATCGGCCAGGCGGGGCGCCCGGCCCGTACGGGCCTCCCCCCGCGGCCCGAGGACGCGCCCGGCTACATGGATCCTCTCTTCATCCGGATCGACGCCGCAGACCGCGGCGTCGGGAAAGAGCTCCAGGAGCCAGACGGATGGAACGCCGTAGCCGCACCCGATATCCAGGATGCGCCGGGGGTGCTTCATGAAGGCCGCCAGGCGGGGAAACATCGGGTCCAGGCGGATTTTCCAGCGGGCGAAGAGGCGCGGGGTGGCCTCGATGTGACGGTACCGCAGAAGCGTCCGCTGCGTATGACGGGGTGAACCGGCCTCCAGGGTTTCCGGCGGGAGCGCCGCGGGGACGAGCGCCCGTTTCACCAGCGGCGGCACAATCAGAAAGGCCCCGACAAGGGAATAAGCGATCCCCAGTAAAGATGTCAGACCGATGCTCTGGAGGACCGCGTGCCGGGCAAAGGCCAGAACGCCGAATCCGATCAGCGTGGTTGCCCCCGCCAGAAACATCGCCTGGCGGATCAAGGTCATGGAGGGGTGGCGCTCGTCGAGATACCGCTGGTAGGCGCAGACGTAGTAGATCCCGTAGTCGATCCCCATCCCCATGATGACGATCCAGAGCATGATCCCCGGAATGTCCACCGGCCGGCCCAGGAGCTTCAGGGACCCCAGCGTGCAGACGAGGGCGAAGACCACCGGCGCCAAAACGATCAGGAAGAGGCGCCAGTCCAGGAAGAAAAAAAATACGACCAGGATGATCCCCAGACCCGTAATCAGGGCAATCTCCGTAAAGAGCGTAACGAGGACCTCCCCCAGGCGCCGGTTGAAGAGCCCCGCATCGAAGAGGCTTACAAGATTTGTCGCCGCATAACGGGCGAAGAACGCATTCGCCTCGTAGGCGGGACCCGGCGTCACCATGGAGATCTGCACCCGGGAGGATTTCTCCCCCGCAATGCCCAGGAAGTCGGTGAACTTCTCCGGAATCGCGGCGGCATCCGGCGGCGCAGCGGAAAGGAAGCTTATGAAGGCCCCGAAGGCATCCGGGGCAAACCCCATTTCCCGGGCCGCCTGCTTTAACGCCTGGCGGAGATCCTCCACCCGGCGGGGCGTCCAGAAGACCTTCCAGTCAGCCGCATGGCGCTTTGCCAGCGCCTCCCCCGGGAAGAGGTCGGCAACGACAAAGGCCCCTTTGACCGTGCCCCTGTTGAGATCCTCCCGGAACATCCCGGCGAGCCGGTCGCTCTTGGCCTGCAACTCCTCCAGGTTTTGCCCCTCGGTCATCAGATAGATCCGGCTTGTCATATCCCCCCAGACCTTTCGAATCGTCCGGTCCGCGGCAATGGTCTGTGCGCTCATGGAGTTCATGGCGTTGATGTCCACCTGAAAAACGGGACGGGCGAAGCAGAACATCACGCCGAAGAAAAGCGCAACCGCCGCGAGCCTCGCCTTTCCTCCGGACAGGGCTATCCGGTCCAGAATCCGGCCCAGCCACGGGTCCCGGATCTTCAGGGCCGGCGGCATGACGGGAATAACCCGGGGAAATACCCAGTGGACAATGGCAAAGGCAAAGGCCACTCCCAGGGCCGCGAAAACGCCGATCTCGGCCAGAACGCGGAACCGGCTCAACAACAGCAGCAGAAAGCCGCCGATTGTCGTCAGCGCGGCCAGGATCTCCGCCGCCCGGACCTCACGGGCGGCCTGTCGCCCCGAAACCTCGCAGGGGCGGTCCAGGAACAGCAGGTAGGCGATCCCCAGATCCACCGTGAATGCCATGATCGCCCCGCCGAAACTGACTGCAAGAATGGAGAGCGAGGAAAATAGGAACGAGCAGACCAGCAGAGCGAAAATAGCACCGGCTGTTGACGGGATCAGCGCCAGAAGACCGATGAGGGGCCGGGGAAAGGTGATAATCAGCAGAAACGCGATCCCGACCATCGTCAGCAGGATCGCCGTTCTCATGTCCCGCCGGGCGGTATTCTCGTTGTCCAGCGCGGCCCGGTAGACCCCGGATGGCGTCAGCGTGAAATGGATGCCGCGGGTTTCACCGTGATTGTTGAGTTTTTCCCTGAGCGTCTCGATCAGCGGGGGAATCGCCCGGGAATAGGCCGTATCCGTCGCAGGGCTTTTCAGGTCTGCCATGACGAGCAGATGTCTCCCGTCCCGGGAGAGCAGCTTCCCCCGGTAGATCCGGGCGTCCCGGCTCGGCAGGAGCTGGGACATGCGGGACAGGACCAGGTTTCTTAAGCCGAGGGGATCTCTTGCGATGAGGTCGGCCTGCCCGATTCCTTCGAGCCCCTGCAAGAGCTTGAGATCTTTCGCCAATGCTTGTCGTACCTTGTCCGGTGCAAGGAGCGGGGCGATCTGCGCCTCCAACTGGGGTCCGTCGAAGAGCAGGGGCAGGCGGCCGACGATATGGGCCATCAGTTCCGGAAAGAGCGCCTCCATCTGCTGCAGGCCAACCTGACGGAAAAGACCGCTCGCATCGAGTTCGTCTTCGACCGACTCGCCTGCGACAACCAGGGCGTCCCGGTCCCCGCCCCGGATCTCAATATCGATGATCAACCGGTCCTGGAAGGGGAGATGGCGGATGACCCGGTGGGCGTCCGCCAGGACAGGGTCGTGACGGGGAAGGGATGCCAGGATGTCCGTTTCGATCCGCACGCCGCCGAGGGATCCGTACAGCACCCCCCCCACCAGGAACGCCGCGATGGCGATCATCCATAACCAGCGAAATCGGTAGCGTCGGAAGAACATCGCTATATGCCTCTGCAAAATGGAGGGACATCGCCCCTATTTTCCGTGGGAAAGAGGGGCGATGTCCCCCCATTTCCGGAAGATCCGCAGAAAGATCAACCGGCCGAACGTCTCGGAGTTCCGGCAGAAATCGACGAAGGGACGAAAATGGGAAATTCTCTTCATGCCGGGCGTATAGGAAACATGCACCGGTACCTCGGCGACGGGGATTCCCGCCCACCGCGCCCGGACCAGGATCTCCACTTCGAATTGAAATCGACGGGCGCGCACACCGAGCCGCATGGACTCCGGCAGCGGGTAGATGCGAAAGCCGCTCTGGGTATCGGAAAGAACAGGCCCGCCGGCCGCCCGGACCCAGAAATTGGAGAATTTCCGCCCGAAGCGGCTCGTCCAGGGGACATCCCCCCCGATCATCCCCTCCCGCCGGCCGATGACGATGGGACGCCCTCCTGCGGGAATCGCCCCGATCAGGCCGGGAACATCCGCAGGGTCGTGCTGCCCGTCGGCATCCAGCGTGACGGCCCAGTCCGCCTTCCCCATCATGGCCGCAAAGCCGGTCAGGATGGCCTCCCCCTTGCCGCGGTTTTTCTCGTGCCGCAGGACGGTGATCCCGCCGAACCGTCCAAGGGCCTCCGCCGTCCCGTCCGTCGATCCGTCGTCGACGACCCAGACGGGCAAATTGAGCGCAAGGACCCGTTCGACCACGGAGACGACGCCCCCGGCATGGTTGTAAACGGGGATCAGAACGGCGAAGCGACCGGCCGGAGTCCCGTATGCGACTGCCGCCGTCATATGCATTCCGGCAGAAAGGCCACGGCCCACGTCCCCGGTCCCATATGCGCCCCGGAGGTGAGGGACATGGGTTGGAGAATGATCTCCGCCTCCGGCCAGCGCCGCCCGATTTCCGGCTGCACCTTTTGGGTCACCCATTCAAGGTTGTCGGTGTACTCGATCATGATCATGGCGCGTCCGTTTTGCACCGGCGCGGCGGTCAGTTTCTCGATGGCAAATTTCAGCTGTTCCTTCCGATTCCGGACGCCCCCCACCTTCCTGGCCCCCTCGGCGAGCGGGCTGATCACGGGTTTCATCCGGAGCATGTCGCCGAAGAAGGCACCGGACTTGGACAGACGCCCGCCGGCCGCCAGGTAACGCAGCTTGTCCAGAAAAACGTATTCCTGACAGCGCGTCACGCCCTCGCGGGCAAAGCGGATCACTGCCCCGGCATCGGAGGCGTCATGCGCCAAACGGGCCGTGGCCAAAGACAGAAGTCCCAGGCGTCCCGATGCCGCCGTGCTGTCGACAATCGTGAAGCGATCCTCATGGTCGTTTATTCTCTTCCATTCCATCGCGACTTCGTAATTCCCCGTGTATACGGAACCGACGCACAGGTAAAGGACCCGGGGAAAACGGTCCAGGACGCTCCGATAATGCTCGTGGCGCTCGAAGAGGGAGGCCTGTGCGGTGAAGACCCTTACCCCCCGGCGCATGGCCGCATAGAGCTCCTCCGGTGCGAAATGGGTCTCGGGGAGAGATCTCTCTCCAACGGTGATATAGCTGTCCAGAAGGGTCACCCCCAACCCCGCCGTCGTCTCGCGGCTGATGGAACCCGCGGCGTCCGTCATGATATGTATGGCCTGTTCGAACGGCCGCCGTCGAAAGGAGCGGACCTGGGCGCCCAGATCGTCGGCGGACCAACGGACCACCTTTCCGAAGGCGGCCAGATCCCCCCGGGCCTTTTGACCGTCGCGGGCATGGAGATGGACCTTCAAATATTTCCCCTCCCGGAGGACGACGACGCTTTCCCCGACGGAGGAAAGCCCCCGGAGGGCGTCCGCGGTTTCGTCTTCGACCCGGAGCACCGTATCCACGCAGCAGCCTGTTTCCCCCTCCTCCGAAAAGTCCGGAGAGACCGTGAGAAACCCCTTGAAGATCTCCGTAACGGGTCTGAATCCGTCGCCGTCACCCGCGAGGACGCTGAAAAAACCTTCCAGGAAAATGAAGATGCCCAGGGCTCCGGCATCGACGACGCCGGCGGTTTTGAGCTTCGGCAGGAGTTCCGGCGTGGAGAGCACCGCCCCTTCGAGTCGCTTCAGCACCCGCTCGCGCCAGGGCCCGTCGAATGTCGCGGGGCCCTCCTCCACGGCCTCCGTCAGCGCATCGAAAACGGTCAGCATCGTGCCCTGCTTCGGGTCGTTCACCGCCTGCCGTGCCCTGTCCCGTCCCTGCCGGACGGCGCCGGCGAGGTCTCGAACCGATTCGGCCAGGAGGAGACCCGAGAAAAAACGTGCGGCGATGTTGCCGGAATTCCCCCGGGCCGACAGCAGCAACTCCCGGGTAATCCGCTCCCGCCCCTGGGCTGCCTGTCGCAGGGGGGAAAGGCTGACCACGAGGTTCCGTCCCGTATCGCCGTCGGCTACCGGAAAGACGTTGATATCGTCCAGAAGGTCCGCCCAGGCAGTAACCCGTTCGAAGCCCGCCATCAAGGCCTGTGAAAAAGGCGTCTCCATCTTTAAAACCCCAGCGCCCGGCTGATCTCTTCCGGAATCGTGTAAACCAGCTCCATCTCCGGGGCCAGGACGGCGGCCTGTTCCGTCGTCCCCCGGGCGCAGATCGTCCTGCCCGCGACGAGGCGGATTTCAAAGTCGACGACGATCTTGGTGCGGGCGTCCTTCACGGTGGCCCGGCAGATGAATTCGTCCCCCCATCGGAGGGGATGGATGTGTTTGACGGCGCTCCGGATAATCGGAAATACGTACCGCGTCCGTTCATGAAAGGCCATCAGATCCACGCCCAGGCTGTCGAAAAGTTCAAAACGGGCTATATCGAAATATTTCAGATAGTTGCCGTGCCAGACGATCTGCATCGGATCGAGATCGGAAAACGACACCTTCATTTTTACTTCATGACTCCGACGTTTCTGCGCTTCCATCCGTTCTCCTTCGAAAAACCGTTCAAGGAACCCGTATCTACTTTATTCCGGATATTTCGAGAGAATACATGTTTTCTTTTTTATAGAATGTTTGATTCACGAAATAATCCTTTTCTGGCGCCATGTCGAGGACAATGACTGCCTCACGGGTCTGCGGATCCATGCTGCTCCGTATCCTCCGTATGAAACGGCCCCCCGTGTGGATTGCCGCCCACTCCTTTTTGAACGGGGATGCATTCCCGATTTTCAGAATGATCCGAGGATTTTTACCTTCGATTTTGGAAATCGCAGGTGTATAAAAACGGTTGAACTCGACGAGCAGCAATTCCTTTCCATCCCCGCCCGCCTGAAAGGTCAGGTTCCTGACATTCACCGGCAGGCCCTCCGTCTCAATTTTCTTCAGAGGGGCATCCCCTGCCGATTTTTTCCCGGAGGCTGTTGATCCGGGAGAGTCGGGTCCCCGTTTGTCAATCAGAAAAGGCGCATAAACATATCCCAGGGCCATCTTTTCGTTTCGCTGCTTCTGGGTCACGGGAAAAGCAGCATACCAGGCATTTTTAAGAAAATCCACTTTGACGGGCTGTCCGGTTTTCAACTGACCTTTCAGACGCGAGGCCGTCGATCTCCCGGCCCGGATGTTCGTTTTGCGCTTGGGATACATGATCCTTCCCCACGCTGATGCGGGGTTGACGGCCTTCGGAATATTTGATCCTTCCCCGCCCGATGCGGGGCTGACGGCCTTCGGAATATTTGATCCTTCCCCGCCCGATGCGGGGCTGACGGCCTTCGGAATATTTGATCCTTCCCCTCCCGACGCGGGATTGACGTCATTCGTTTTCTCCTGTTCCCGTCGGGCTTCATCGGCCAATACCCGGGAGGGATGCCGATTCAAGGATCCGCCGTATTCCGGAATCCTGAGGCCGATTACGGCCTGTTCCAAAGAGAGATTTTCCGGTGTCGTGAGGGCTTCATCCATGAAGACGCCCCGCCGATACCGTTTGAGGAATTTCCCGACGACGTCCGGCGGCAAATCATCTGCTTGCGATCGTGTGAGCGTCTCGAGTCTTGCGTGGGCGTCATCCCTGTGTTTTCCCTGAGGATGATTCTTCAAAAAAACCCTGTAGGTTTCAACGGTATTGCCTGTCTCCGCATCCCTCCAATCCCCCTCCTCATACAATTCGTTTCGTCTTATGCGGGCCTGATCCGCTAAATCGCCCTCCGGGCACTCCTTCAGAAAATCCTCGTAAGCCTCGATGGTGTTTGCCGACCTTGCCGCCTCCCAGCGGTCTTGCATTGTGGCGCACGCGGAAACAAAAGCAACCGCGACGACCAGCAAGAGCAAACCTCCATTCCGTCTTTTCATTTGACCCGTCCTTCTTATGACCGCATCGGGCGTTTGGATCGAGCCGATCCGCGCTTAAGCCGGATGAACCCGATTTCAATCTTTCGTCCCTCTTTCACCATTTTGTTTCCTCGCCGTCCTTCCCCGACCCGTCTTCGCGGCCGAAGCGGCGGACGGCAAGATCCCGCCGCCGCGGGCGGAAGGTCCCGTCCGCCTTTTCCCTCTCCACAACCTGTTTGAAGAGTTTGAACATCTTGTAGTTCTGGGATTCCTCCCGGTAAAAGGCCTCCCAGGCGTACGCATGCAGTTCCTGGAGACGCTCCGGACTCATCCGCTTCGGCTTAAAGACGACCCGGTCGGCCGTGTAGGCGTCCCAGTCGTAGCTGGTAATCCGGTTTTCCCGCTCGAAATCATCGAACGCCCGGGTATGGGGAAAGGGGGTGAGTACGGTGAACTCGGCCAGATCCAGTCCGATCTCCATGATGAAGTCGATGAGCCGCTTGATGCCGTCCTCCGTCTGGTTGTCCAGCCCCAGCAGGACCGTCCCCTCCACGGCGATGCCGTGGTCGTGATACCGTTTCACCCGGTCGCGGATGCGATCCGAAGTGTCGAAGACGGCCTGGTAGACGTACCAGGCCCCGGCCCGGGCGGCCAGGTCGAGGACCACGTCGTCCTCTTCGATGGGATGGCAGCACCACTTCTTTTTCAGCGGGATCATCTCGGTAAAGAGGTCGATTTCCCAGCGGCGGTCCTGGGCCAGGGAGTTGTCCACGATGAAGAGTCGATTGTTGTCGATCGCGGCCATCTCCGCGATCACCCGATCCACGGGCCGCGGACGAAAACGCCTCCCCCCCAGGTAGCCGACACAGCAGGGGTAGCAGTTGAACCGGCAGCCCCGGGAGGCATGCACGAGGTCCACCATCTGGATCCCCCTGTAATTGTAGAAATCCCGCTTCAGAATGTCGCGCCGCGCAGGACCGATGATTTCCGGCGGCGGCGGTACGGCGAAGAAATCGTAGACGGGCTTGAGGCGGTCCTGCCGCCAGTCGGCGAAAACCTCATCCATCCGGCCCTCGGCCTCGCCCAGGAAAACGGCGTCGGCGTGTTGCCCGGTCTCCTCGGCATGGAGCATCGTTCCGATCCCCCCGCAGATCACCCGGACGCCGCGGCTCCGGTAGTGATCCGCGATCTCCCATCCCCGCTTCACCTGGCAGGTCAGCATCATGGAGATGCCGACAAAATCGACGTTGTCGTCCGCGGGAAGGGATTCCATGTTCTCGTCGATGAACTCCACTTCCCAATCCGTCGGCAGCGCGGCGGCAAAGACGACCGGACCGTGCGGCGGCAGATGGAACTCCGTCTGCCGCTCCATTTTCTGCCAGCGGGGATAGATTAGGCGAAATTTCATGGAATGCTTTTCCCTTTCATGTTTCCACTAACGGGGCCGGAAGGACCGCCGCCGGGAGGCGTCATCGCCGCCGTTCCGGATTCGTTGTCCAGGGCCTCGCTCTCCAGAAGTCTGAGCCGCAGCGTGTAAGGCGGCCGGCCGCCCCGGATCGTAAGCGTTTCGGCCAGGCCCGGCCTCTGCGGGGGGGCCATTGTTATCCTTTTGAGGACTTCCCGTTCTGTCCCGTAAAGCCGGATCCCCATAACACCGTCCCGGAACGTGATGACCTCCGTAAGCCTTCCGTCGGCGCGTTCGAAACGGCAGATCAGGGCGCCCTCTTCCCCCTCTCCCCAGGCCGCCGGTTCCTCTCCGGGCGAGAAAAAGGCCAGACGGATATCTTCCGCCAGCGCCTTTGCAAATGCAGGCGCGTCGAAAGGCGGCACGGCCCGGCGGACGGTCAGCGTCTCCCCCGCGCCGGCATCGAACAGCACAAACCCTTCAATGGTCATCAGCGCCGTCCGGAAATTCCGCGTCCGGGGATCAGCCGTCAGAATCCCGATCACCGTCCCTTTCGCGCCATCGGGCATGACCGTTTCCAGCGCATGAACGAGACGGTAGCTCCCCGGCAGAAAAGGGCGACGGCAGTTCTCCAGCACGGCGGTTTTCCGGGCCGGGTCGAGGGGGATCAGGGGCTTCAATCCCGTGCAGGCGTTGACGGCCAGGAGCAGCAGGAGGAGGCCCGCAAAACGGCGGGGCATCGTTTTCATTCCACGTTCACAAACAGGGAAGCGGGCAGGGGCCGATTGGTGTGGATCCGGCTGAAGCTTAGATCGGTGAAGCTGTGCTCGTCCTCCACGAGCCGGACATTTTTCATCACGCCGGCCTGCTCCCGGGAAAGGGTCAGTTCGATCCGCCGGATCATCGTTCCCCAGGAGGCCTCCCGGGGAACGAGCGTCACCCGCGGCTCCGGACCGGTCGACAGCGAGGCCTGGAAATGGGGACTGGCGTCGAATCGTCCCTGCTGCCAGTTCGCGATTTCCTCCGTCACCACCGACATGGCGTTCATCGAGGCCCCGGTCTCCTCGCGCCAGCCGCCAGGATCCCGGAGGTAGCGCTTCACGGCGCCGCGGTTCATGATCAGGACGCTCCGGACGGGACGGTCATATTCCCAGCGGATCTGAGCAGGAGCCTGGTAGAAAAAACGGCCCTCGGAGACAAACGGTTCGGCTAACATCGGCAGGGTTTTTTTCTGCACGAAGCGGGCCTCGACGGAGGTGATCCGGCGGGAGGCCTCGCGGAGCCCTTCCCAACTGTCGGCCCAGGCCGCAACGAGGGGCAGCAGAAACAGCAGCACGAATACGGAGACGACCGGGCGGTGCGCCGGGCCTGAAAAAAATCCCTTCATGCTCAAAACATCCCCCCGTTCACCGAAATGACCTGGCCGGTGATGTAGGAGGCGTCGTCGGAGCAGAGGAAGCGGACCACCTTCGCCACCTCGTCGGGCCGGCCGACCCGCCCCATCGGAATCATCTGCTTGATGTTTTCCAGCGGGGCATCCCGGATCATCTCCGTATCGACCGCTCCCGGCGCCACGACGTTCACCCGGACTCCGAGCCGGGCCACCTCGGAGGCCAGCACGCGGCTGGCGGCGATCAGACCGGCCTTTGCCGCGGCGTAATTGGCCTGCCCCCGGTTTCCGACCAGCGCCGAAACGGACGACAGGGAGACGATGGAGCCGCTTTTCCGGCGCAGCATCTTGCGCAGGACGGGCCTGGTCATGTTGTAGAAGCCGTGGAGCGTCGTATCGATCACCGTATTCCAATCCCTCCGGGGCATCATCAGAAAAAGACCGTCCGCCGTCACACCGGCATTGTTCACCAGCGCGTCGATCCGTTCCAGCCGCTCCAGGAGCCCGTTGACCGCAATCTCCGACTCTTCGGCGTTGCCGACGTCGAACCTGACCGCCTCTCCGCTTCCGCCGGCTTCACCGATAAGCCGCAGCGTCTCCGCCGCCGCCTCGTCGTTGCTCTTATACGTGATGACCATCTGATATCCATGCGCGGCCAGATCGACGGCGATGGCCCGGCCGATCCCCCGGCTGCCGCCCGTGACAACGGCAATCTTTCGTTCAGTCATGTTTTCTCTCCCTTTGTCCCGCAAGGCCTCCGTGCAGATTTGGAAATCGGATTCCGGGAGCGCCCATATTATTGCAGCCGTTCCTTCAGATCCTTCTTGAGGATCTTTCCCACGGAATTTCGGGGGAAATCCTCGACGAAAACGATCTTTTTCGGAAGTTTGAAAAAGGCGATCCGGCCCTGGATGGCCGCGAGCAGTCCCTCTTCGGTCAGTTGCACCCCGTCCTTGAGCAGCACAAAGGCGGCCACGACCTCCCCCTTGTTCCGGTCCGGCATCCCGACGACGGCAGCCTCCCGCACCTCCGGCAGGGTCTGGATGACCCGCTCCACCTCGGCCGGGTAGATGTTTTCGCCGGAGCTGATGATCATCTCCACCTTCCGGCCGATCAGGGTGATGAATCCCTCTTCATCCCGCTGCCCCATGTCCCCCGTGTGAAACCACCCGCCGCGCATCGCCTCCGCCGTCTCCGCGGGCTTGTTCCAATAACCGGCGAAGACGTTGGGCCCCTTGACGAGGATCTCGCC
>JAFGRP010000103.1 GCA_016935075.1 Deltaproteobacteria bacterium
CCTGCGGTAAGGAGCACCCGTCGCTCATTGAAGTGCAAAAACTCATCGAGCTTCCGTTCCCAGTCCTTCATAAAAACTTGCTTGCGTCGTTTGGCCTGATCCTCGGCAAAGTCCAGCCACATGGTCACGATGCGGTTCAGCTCCTCGATTTCCTTCTCATTCAGGTAATTCTTGGCGGTGCTCACATCGGTTTTACGGACTTCGCCGCCTTTCCAGGCGGTCAGACCCATGTTGGGCAAAAGATGATCGGCCCGCAATTGAATCAGCTCGGCGGCGGTCATGCCGGTGGCTGCAAAATGCAGTTTGTTCTGGATCACACTGAAGAATTTGGTGGTTTCACTCCAGGTCGGTTCATAATCCGCCGCCATGGCAAATATTTCGCGCACCCGGAGATACATGCGCCGTTCGCTGGCGCGGATATCGCGGATGCGGGCCAGCATCTCATCGAAATAGTCGGGGACGATGGAACCCTTTACCGGCGGGTTTTTAAGCCGTTCATCGTCCATGGTGAAGCCTTTGACGATATACTCCTTCAGCCGCTGAGTGGCCCAGATGCGAAAACGAGTGGCGATCAGGCTTTTTACCCGGTAGCCTACGGAAATAATAAGGTCCAGGTTGTAGAAATCCAGTTCCCGGCGCACATCCCGACGGCCTTCACGGCGAACTGTTAAGAATTTCTTAATAGTTGCTTCTGGAGTCAGTTCGCCCTCCTCGTATATGTTGCGGATGTGCATGCTGATGTTGGGAATGGTGGTCTGAAACAGCTCGGCGATCAACTGTTGCGTCAGCCATACGGTTTCATCCTGCAGCCGGACCTCCAGTTTCACCCGTCCATCTTCAGTTTGATAGAGGACAACCTCGCCCTTTTGGAGTTCGTCAGGCGTATCCGGATGTTCCTTTGACCATGACTTCATGCTGCCGCAGCTCCTTCCACGATGGTTTTTGGTACAGGGACCCGGCCGGTGAGCAGGTCGTCCTGAAGTGCTTGCTTTTCATATTTGAGTTTTTGGGCAAGATCCAATTCAACGGCCAAAAGCCCATCCATCGTTTCGATTTTACATACAGCCTCAATCTGCTCTGCAAGTGGTGGTTGGGGGCAGTTCAATCTTTGGATTCCTTCTTGTGATATTGTCGTCATCGTTACCTGCTTTGCATTAGCCATGAAGTGGCGCCTAGCGTAATGCCCAACGCACCATTCCTTTAAGAATCTTGGGACTATCTTTTCAGGATTTGGCATGAGACGCATTACGTGACACTCAAAGACTGCATCGCCAGGGTCCGAAGCCATGAAACTTGTTTGAGCAATGCCCTCTAACTTCAATGAACTTCTAGTAAAAAAAATGTCGCCTTGTAGTACTCTATAGCGAGCGATTTCGGCAGGTGTAGCAGAAAAACGTTCGCAGCCATCTAACTCGATGCTCTCGCCTCGATACAGGTCAGCAACATTAACCAAAGGTACACCATTCCCGACTCGTTTCGGTTCTTTGAATACCCCATTCACTAACTTTCCAATTCCCAAATCAGTCAAAGTGCAAATGTTCCAAGCCCTCGGAATCCGGCCCAGCGGCGAATCTTTGAATTGCTCCGGATGGGCGATGGGGTCGCGGAGCTGGCCGTTTTCATCAAGGCCATAGCTCAGCAGGTCGTGCAGCATGCCAGCCCTCACCTGCTTGAGCTTCGCGGTCACCGCCTCGGTTTGAGTGATATGGGTATCGACCAAACGCATCAATATGCTTGCAGATCGTTGGTTCTCAGGTCTGGGCAGATGTAAAGGAGCATTGGCGATGGCGGCAGTGGATAGGCTGTAGCGGGTTGAGCCATTGGCCTGTTGACCAAAATATCGGGCAATCCGATGGTGGGCTAGTTGTTTTGCGAGAAAGGTCGGATCGACCTCTGCTTGATTCGGGCGAAGCAAGGCCAGGTGGTAACCACAAACGACATCCGGCGCAGTTGTATCGACAACGGACGGTATCCCGATATCGTCGGGTGTTTCGGAGTCCTTGGTGATGATCACATCGCCTACTTGTAGGACAAACCGTTCGATCTCCGACCTGGTAGCGGTGGCCCGCATGAAGTCCATATCCGCTGTGATATAATCGTTTTTGTATACATCGGTATAGTTACAGAGCCGAACAGGCTGTTCACCTGGCTGGGAGACCTTGTTCACGCTGCTGAAGCGAATATCGGCAACAGAGGCAAGCGGCACTTCCTGCCATTCATCGCGGTATTCATGAGCCGCCGTATCCATGTGTGTGCCTGTCTGGTTAATAGGCATATCCCAGTTCCTTCAATGCATTGAGGAGTTGCGACGAGAGGCGTTCTCTGACCGTACTGAGAACTGTAAAAGATGCTGCATATTTGTCCCACAGATTTTCAACGAACCGCACCAGCTCCTGCTGCTTATCCCTGACCGCGGCATCGAGCCCAGCGTGGAGGTCCTGGGCAAAGAGTTCAAGCACCAATGCCTGCTTCTCATCCTCGCTGAGTGCCGCGCAGCGCCTCTTTAACTCATCCACGAAGGCGTTGGTGAGGGTTCGGAATGTGGCTCTGGCAGCGGCAAGTTCCGTCTTGATCTTTTCGTAGGGAGCCAGATCCGCTTCAAGCGCCACCATCTGGTCAAAATAGGGTTGCAGGTCAAGCCGGGCAGTGGTGGCTTTGCCTCGGTCGGCATCTGTCGCCTTCTTTTTCGTGGTCGCCTTTTCGAGTTTGGTTAATTCCTTCAAGGCAGCTTTGAAGTCCGCCCTCAGCTCCTTGACTTGGCGATCGAGATCCTTTGCATAGTTCCAGGATGCCAACTCCTCGTCGTCGGCATCGTCTGGCGGATTGCTCTGCTCGAAGGCCTCTTTCTCTCCCTTTAGGCGGGCGATCTCGGCCTTGGCATCGTCGATCTGCTGGAGATAATCGGCCATCGTCCATTTGACCAGCTTATGGCTAAATGGATCAAAGGCCGGACCCACACTGTCGTCATCTTCCACCGCGTCGGCAATGGCGTCGATCCAGCCGTCGACTACGCCGCAAAAGCCGTTTTCCATGAGGGTCTTGAAATCCGGCAAGCTGTCGGTCCACCAGGCGGCGACCACGCCGGATAATTTGAAGTTGCCCAGCACCCCGAGCGGGAGCAGTGCGGCAGCAAACCCCTGGAGGAAGGCCGAGCGCACCGCGTTGAGGTTGCGGCCTTGCGGCAGAGCGACCAGACTCCCGGTGTGGGAGGCCCACCACCCGGTCAGCGCGTCTTTGATCGCTCCTGTGCGCGCCTGCAACCCGGCATCTGTTTCTATGATCCTGGCAATGGCGGGTCGTTCCGAGACTTCCGCATTGAAATCACGGTAACGGTTATCATCGGACCTGCTGGCGAATAGCACGTCCGGCGCAAACCCAAGGGATTCAAAGAGCGAAGTCCGGGCTTCAATCTCGGAGACAGGGATGCCGCCGGCGAGATGCGCCCGTACATCATGCAGCTCTGGCGGCGGAGAATTATCTACATAACGGCGGACATTGAGGTTGTAGTCATTGGCAGCATCCGCGATCTCGTCGAGCGCCACAACTCTGGAGTAATTGGGAACCTCAGCATATCGCTCATAGGTGGAGGCGATTTTTTCAATGTCTTCCGGGCGCAGGTAATTCTGCGCTCGCCCTGCCAGATACTCGTTGTCCGCATTGATAAACAGCACCCGGCCGCGCCGATTCTCTGGTTTATTGGGGTTCGGCGTATGGCCGGTGATATTGGAGCGCATGATGAGGATGCAGGCCGGAATACTTGCACCATAAAAGAGATTTTGCGGCAGGCTGATGATCGCTTCGATCAGATCCTGCTGAAGAAATTTCTTGCGGATCTCCTTTTCCGCTCCGCCGCGGAACAAAACTCCATGGGGCATGACGGTCGCCACCATGCCGCCCGGTTTGCAGACCGCCAGCATGTGCTGCGTAAACATCAAATCCGCCTTTTTGCCTGACGTCGGACACCATCCCCAGCGATAGCGCTCCGGGAATTCCATATTGCTCTTTGTGTAGTTCTGGCTGAAGGGCGGATTGGCAATGACCCGGTCAAAGCGTTCGAGTTCGCCGCCCTCCCGGTGGAGGGGGTGCAGGAGCGTGTCTTCCAGTTTGATGTCGGCGCCACGCACACCGTGCAAGAGCATATTGATTTTGCAGATGGACCATGCAGAAGGATCATTCACCTGGCCGCAGAGGCGCAGGTTGGTCGGATCTCCGCCGGACTGCTCGATATATTCGCGGCTGATGATCAGCATGCCGCCGGAACCGCATGTGGGGTCGTAGATGCTCATCCCTGGGGTGGGGTTCAGAATTCGGACCATCATTCGGATGACATCGCGGGGTGTATAGAAATCTCCGCCTTTCTTACCGGCTGATTCGGCAAACATATTGATGAGGAATTCGTAGGCGGAGCCGAGAAGGTCGGAAAACTGAAAGTCCTCATTGCGAAGGCGGTATCGATTGAAGTGGCGAACC
>JAFGRP010000104.1 GCA_016935075.1 Deltaproteobacteria bacterium
GCTCGGGGTCCGGTCGAAGAGCGTCGTCCATTTTTGGATCGGAAAGCTTATCGCCGCCGGTCTGCTCGACAGGGACGACAAGGGCCACCTGAGCCTGACGAAACGCCCCTTCGCCGTTCCCGTTCTCGGTTCCGTCCGGGCGGGTTTTCCCTCCCCGGAGGAGGAGGCCCTCTGCGACATCCTGTCCATGGATGAATACCTGATCACGAGGCCGGAGGCGTCCTACCTGCTCCAGGTGAGCGGGGATTCCATGAGCGGGGCGGGTATCATGGAGGGGGACCTCGTCATCGTGGAGAAGGGGCGGGAGCCCAAAGCCGGTGACATCGTAATCGCCGAGGTTGACGGGGAGTGGACGATGAAGTACTTCCGGAGAGAAGGAAAGACGGTGGTCCTGGAAGCGGCCAATCCGAAATATCCCCGGATCCGGCCCAGGACGGAACTCAAACTCGGGGGGATCGTCACTGCGGTGATCCGGAAGTATCACCTTTAAGTTTCTAACCATGAGAGCAATGATCCTGAAAGACGTTTCCGGTTTCGCGGAAAATCCGGCGCCACTCGTTCCGGCGGAGGCACCGGAACCTGTGCCCGGCAAGGGCGAGATCCTGATCCGCGTGGCCGCCTGCGGCGTCTGCCATACGGAGATCGACGAGATCGAAGGGAGGACGCCGCCGCCCATTTTTCCCGTTATCCCCGGACACCAGGTCGTCGGGTACGTCGCCCGGTTGGGACAGGATGCCGGGCGCTTTCGTCCGGAAGACCGCGTGGGCGTGGGCTGGATACACTGGACCTGCGGTATCTGCGACGCCTGCCGCTCCGGGAACGAAAACCTCTGTCCGCAGTTTCGCGCCACCGGCCGGGATGTCAACGGCGGCTACGCGGAGTTCATGACCGTTCCGGAGGCTTTTGCCCATCCCATCCCGGAGGTCTTCACCGATGCGGAGGCGGCGCCGCTCCTCTGCGCGGGGGCGATCGGCTGCCGGTCGCTCCGCCTCGCCGGGCTCTCCGACGGATTGAATCTCGGCCTCACCGGGTTCGGCGCCTCGGCCCACCTCGTCCTTCAGACGGTCCGCCACCGCTTCCCCCATGCCAAAACCTTCGTCTTCGCCCGGAACGAGCGGGAACGCGCCTTCGCCCGCGAACTGGGCGCCGCCTGGACGGGGGCCACGGAAGCGGAACCCCCTGAAAAACTCCATGCGATCATCGACACGACGCCCGCCTGGAAACCCGTCGTTGAGGCCATGAAGCACCTCCTCCCCGGAGGAAGGCTCGTGATCAACGCCATCCGGAAGGAGGAGAAGGACAAGACCGAACTGCTCCGTCTCGATTACCCCGTACACCTCTGGCTGGAGAAGGAGATCAAGAGCGTGGCAAACGTCGCCCGGCGGGACATCGCCGAATTTCTCGAACTTGCCGCAGATATTCCCCTTCGGCCCGAGGTGGAGGAGTACCCGCTCGCGGATGCCAACCGGGCCCTCGCCGAATTGAAGGCGGGAAAGATCCGCGGCGCAAAGGTCCTCCGGATCGCCTGAACCGGCCCCTGCACATTCGTAGAAGCAGCGAGACTTTTGAAAGACGACGGCGACCGTGCCGCTCATCCCCTTCATCCGCAGCGCCTTCGACCTGGACTACACGCAGTCGGGCCTCGTCGTTTCGGCCTTCACGCCCGCCTACGGTTTAGGCCGGCTCCCGGCGGGTTACTCGATGCGGACCTTTCCCTGCGGCGCCGATACGACCTCGCCGACGATCGCCGCCTCGGCGATCCCCGCCGATTGCATTCTGCCGAGCAGGTCCGTGGCGGCCTTTTCCGGCAGGGCTACGAGGAGCCCCCCGGCAGTTTGCGGGTCAAAAAAAACGTCCACGAGCCAATCGGGACACTCCGGACCGATCTCGATCTGTTTCTCGCGGAATTTCCGGTTCCGGATGAGGCCGCCGGGGATGATCCCCTCCGCAACCAGCGGCTGGAGCCCCGTGAAGCAGGGAACCGACGCGGCCCGAATCCGCATGCCGGTTTCACTTCCCTCGATCATCTCCAGGGCATGGCCCAACAAACCGAACCCGGAGACGTCCGTACAGGCGTGAATGCCGGCCGTTTCCGCCATCAATTCCGCCGCCTTCCGGTTCAGCGTCGTCATGCAGGCGACGGAGCGGGCCGCAAGCACCGAATCGGCCACGCCGCCCTTCACAGCCGTGCTGACGATGCCCGTGCCGAGGGCCTTCGTCAGGATCAGGCGATCCCCGGGCAGCGCCCCGCGGTTGAAGAGCACCCGGTCGGGATGAATGACCCCGGTCACGGAGAGGCCGTACTTTGTCTCATCGTCCTCGACGCTGTGGCCGCCGATCAGGAGAACACCCGCCTCCCGCATCTGGGCCAGGCCGCCGCTGAGGATATCGCGGAGGATGCCGACGTCCATTTTCTGGATCGGAAAGCAGACGATGTTCATTGCGGTGAGCGGCCGCCCCCCCATCGCATACACGTCGCTGAGCGCATTGGTCACGGCGATCCGGCCGAAGGTGTAGGGGTCGTCCACGATCGGGGTAAAGAAATCAACGGTCTGGATAATCGCCAGATCGTCGCGGAGTTTATAAACCCCGGCGTCTTCCGCGTGCTCCATGCCGACGATCAGATTCGGATCGGTGATGAGCGGCAGATCCTTCAGCACCTCCTTCAGGTCACCCGGACCTATCTTGCAGGCTCACCCGGCCCCATGGACCGTCTCTGTCAGGCGCACCTTCGCCTCTTCATTCATGATCGCTAACCTTTCCTGTTCATGACCGGGAGCGTAACCCGCAATCCCCGCCTTGCTGGCGGGGATCAGGGGCACAATAAAAAACAGATGGCTTCCTTGCCGGGAAGCCCCGCCCTGCGGGCGGTGAGCTTCACATCTTTCCGAAGTTCGGTGCGGAATCTACCAGATCTCGGCCGGGATTGCGAGAACATAATGAGGAATCCCGAAGAGACCTTTTGCGAAACCGGATCAGGTATGGTATAAATTACGAGAACCGAGGTAAACCCTATGCCCGAAACAATAAAATATTACAGCACCAATCGCCATCTCGACCAGGTCCCCGGCATCATTCCCTTCCGAAAAACGGTCTCCTTCCGGGAGGCCCTCCTGATGGGACAGGCCCCCGATGAGGGGCTCTTCATGCCGGGGGCAATTCCGGCCCTTCCCCTGGAGACCTTCAAAGCCCTCAAGGGCATGCCCTACACGGAAGCCGCAATGCTTGTGGCGCAGGCCTTCCTCGCCGGAGAGATCGACGAACGGACACTCCGGCGGATCGTCGACGACGCCTACACCTACGAGGTGCCGCTGGAAAACGTCTTCGCACGCAAATACATCATGCGCCTCGATCAGGGACCGACAGCCTCCTTCAAGGATTTCGCCGCCAGGATGATGGCCCGCCTGATGAGCGCCTTGCGCGATCCGGGGACAAGGCTCAATGTCCTGGTCGCAACATCCGGAGATACGGGAAGCGCCGTGGGCGAGGCTTTCAAAGGGGTGGCGGGAATCGACGTGACCATCCTCTATCCGCGGAGCGAGGTGAGCGGCCGGCAGAAGAAGCAGCTCGACACGATCGGGCAGAACGTCCGGGCCGTCTCCGTGGACGGGAAGTTCGACGATTGCCAGGATCTTGTCAAACAGGCCTTCTCCGACCCGGCCCTCGTCGCATTTAACCTGACATCGGCCAATTCGATCAATTTCGGCCGGATCCTTCCCCAGATCGTTTACTACGTTTGGGCCTGGGCGCAACTTTCGCGCGACGGCGAACCGGCCGTCTTCTCCGTCCCATCGGGCAACTTCGGTGATGCGCTCGGCTGCGAGTATGCCCGGCGGATGGGCCTCCCCGTGGAGAAGCTCATCATGCCGACGAACGAAAACGACGAATTTCCCCGCTTCCTGGAGACCGGCGTCTATGAGAGGGTCTCACCCTCGCGCGCCTGCCTCTCAAACGCCATGAACGTGGGCCACCCCAGCAACCTGGCCCGCTTCTTCGACCTCTACGACGGCGCCGTGGACCGGACCGGCACGGTCCGCCGCATCCCGAACCTGAACGAGATGAAAAAGAACATCTATTCCATCAGCATTTCCGACCGGGAGACGAAAAAAACGATCAAGCGGATATACGACCAGTATAGGGTCCTCCTTGAACCTCACGGCGCCGTGGGCTGGCGGGGGCTCGAGGTCTATCTTGAGCTGTACGGCGACAAACCGCTTTGCATCAGCCTGGAAACGGCCCATCCGGCCAAATTTCCCGACGAGATCCGGGAACTGCTCGGAATCAACCCGGACCTCCCGCAGGGCATGAAGGACATCGACCAACGGTCGGGAGAACCGGTGTTCCTCCCTGCCAATTACGGGAAATTCCGAAAATATCTCCAGAAACACCTGCGGATCACGGAATGATCGCCAACCGGACAACGTTTTTCTCATGATTGAACGGAGGTGTTGGCGGATCACCAGCGGGCATAGGGATGCCCGATCAGATTGGAATTGAAGTAACGGGGATCGCCCGTTACCTCGTCGGCCGCCCATTCCGGTTTCCGGAGGATCTGCCCCTCGCTTTCCAGCTCCACCTCGGCCACGATCAGCCCGGCATTGTCGCCGAAGAACTCGTCGATCTCCCAGGTGAGGCCCGCGAATGGAACCTTGTAGCGTTTCTTTTCGATGATCGGCTTCTCGGCCAGGGTGTCAAGCATGGCATTGCAGTCCGCAAGCGGAATCTCATACTCGTATTCGGAGCGGATCGCCCCCACGGATGGACCTTTGATCGTCAGAAAGGCCTCGTTGCCGATTGTCCGGATGCGGACAATCCGTTCTTTGGCGCTGTTGAGATACCCCTGTCGGCAGGCCGTCCCCTTCGCCAGCGCACGCCAGGAATCACCCTTGACGAGAAATTTTCTTTCGATTTCCCGACCCATGATCAGCCTCCTGAATCGACTTTATCGCTACGGCTTCATGACGAGCTTCTGCTCCGCCTGCGGGACGTACCACTTGATGAAGTTGTGGCCGATCCCGAGCGGCGCAACCTCCACCCCCCGGAACCGGGCGTGGATGATCGGAAGCGCGTCGGGAACATAAAGGAAAAGGTAAGGCTGCTCCTCGGCGAGGATCTCCTGGATCCGATCATAGCAGCGCTTGCGCACCGCCCGGTCGAAGGTCTCGCGGGCCTTCACAATCAGCGCATCCACCTCCGCATTTTTGTAGGAGATGAAGTTCAGCTCCCGCGGTCCCGTCTTGCTCGAATGCCAGACGTCGTAGAGGTCCGGCTCCATCGGGATCGTCCAGCCCAGGATCGTCGCATCGAACTTCCGCTCGTTGAGGAAATCGTTGATGAAGGCCGCCCACTCGACCACCCGGATCTTCACCCGGATTCCCACCTCGGCAAGGCGCCGCTGGATGATCTCGGCACACTTCGCCCGGATGTCGTTTCCCTGATTCGTGATGATCTCGAATTCGAAAGGCCGGCCGTCTTTTTCGAGGACACCGCCTTTCGCATCCCTCCAGCCTGCCTCGGCGAGAAGCGTTTTGGCCTTCGCCGGATTATAGGGATAGGTCCGGACCTTCGGGTTGTACGCCCAGGTTCCGGGCTTGTAGGGTCCGGTGGCGGGCTTCCCGAGGCCAAGCAGAACGCCGTCGATGATCTCCTCCCGGTTCACCGCATGGGCGATCGCCTGGCGGACCCTCTTGTCGGCAAAGAGGGGGTTTTTCAAATTATATCCCATGTAGGTGTAGGCAAAGGAGAGATAGCGATACTTGTTGAAATTTTTCCGAAAGAGGTTGTTTGCCGTCTGTCTTGTGAACTGGAGCGGCGTCAATCCCATCCGATCGATACCGTTCGCGCGGAGCTCCAGGAACATCGTCGCCGTATCGGGGATGATCCGCAGGATGGTGCCGTCGATATACGGCCGTCCCTCGAAATAGTCCGGATTGGAGACCAGAACAATCTTCTGCCCGGTCACCCACTCCTTGAATTTGTAAGGCCCTGTCCCGATCGGGTGCCGGCCGAGGGGGGAAGTTGTGATCTCCTTTCCGGCCAGGAGGTGGCTCGGCAGGATGCCGACCGACCAGCTCATCAGACCGGGTGCGAAGGGCTTGTCGTAGGTCACCCGGAAAGTGTGGTCGTTGAGGACCTCGGCCTTCTTCACCTTGAGAAAATCACCCGCATAGGCCGTCGGCGTCTTCGGATCCACCGTAACCTGGTAGGTGTAGAGGACGTCCGCCGCGGTGAAGGGACGGCCGTCATGCCAGCGCACCCCCTTGCGCAGGTGAAAGGTGATCACAAGGCCGTCTCTGGAGATCTCCCAGGATTCGGCCAGGTCGCCCACCACATTCACGTCCTTATCGTACTTGATGAGGCCGTTGAAGACAAGCCCGGCGATCCCGTGGGAGGTGGAATCCGAGGCCAGCAGCGGGATGAGGTTCGACGCGTCACCGATGGAGCCCTCGACCATGATGTCTCCGTAGGCGGGGGTGGCGGCGGCGCTCCCGGCGGGGGCGCGTCCCGGGGCCTGCGGGCTGCATGCCGAAACGGTCATGGCGAGCAATATCGTCAGGATACAACTGAGGCGACCGGAAGGGTTCATGGTCTATGAAGCGATCCTGCGGATGCGGCTGACGCAACCGAATTCCGTCGTCGGGAAAGGAACGCCCTCATCCCGCGGGGATTCACCCTCTGATTCAACAAGCTGCCGGTGCGTCAGGCCCCGGCTGCTTTTCTTGATTTTTTCTTCAGCCGGCTGATCCGGCGCCGGAGGAGTGCGAGTTTCTTGCCGTCTTTCTCCTCCCCCGCCTGTATCTTCAATCCTTTGAGTTCGCGGATCCTGGCTTTCAGCTCGGGCCTGGTCATCTTGAGTTTGACGACCTTCTTCTTTTTCCGGGCGGGCATTTCGTCCCGGATCCCCCGGGCTTCCCTGATGAAAGCGATGATTTCCTCCTTCTTCATGTCGTGGACGGCCTGGACATGCGGAAGATTGACGGCGATTTCCCTGAGTTCCTTGACCGTCATCTTTTCCAGGGGCTTTTCCGCGTGCGGTTCCTTCTTCCGGGTCTCCTCTGTCATCGCGCGTTTCCCTCCTCATCGTTATGTTCGGTGATTCACGGGGCATCCACTCGCAATGTTGAAACTCGTCTTCCTTGTTGATATGCTACCATAAAAGCCCCGCGGGATTCAACCTCAACATCGCCCTGAAATACTTGACTAAAGAGCGCGATTGTGAAAGATTCCCGTTCCAGGGCGGTTTCACACTCCCCCTTCCCGAAGAAATACGTACTTCATCGGAGGTTGACAATGGCCATCATCGATCTGCGCAGCGATACCGTAACCCTGCCCACGCAGGCCATGCGCGAGGCCGTCTTTCACGCCGATCTCGGCGACGACGTCTTCGGCGAGGACCCCACGATCAATCGACTTGAAACGATGATGGCTGAACGCCTGGGAATGGAGGCGGCGCTCCTCGTCGTGAGCGGCACGATGGGCAATGCCGCCTGCGTTCTCACTCACTGCGCGCGGGGTGAGGAGGTGATCCTCGGCAACAGCTCGCACATCTTTCTCAATGAGGCGGGCGGAATGTCCGCGCTGGGCGGCATCTTCCCCCACACGATCCCGGACCAGCCCGACGGGACGCTCCGCCTGGATGAGATCGAGGCTGCGATCCGCGGCGACAACATCCATTTCCCCCGGACCCGCCTCGTCTGCCTGGAGAATACGCACAACCGCTGCTACGGCGCCGCGCTGACGCCCGACTACACAGCAGCGGTTGCCGCTCTCGCAAAGAGCCGGGGGCTCTCCGTCCATCTGGACGGCGCCCGGATCTTCAACGCCGCCGTCGCCCTCGGCGTGGATGTCCGGGAGCTGACCCGGGGCATGGATTCCGTAAACGTCTGCCTCTCCAAAGGGCTCGCCGCACCGGTCGGCTCGATGATTTGCGGCAGCCGCGGGTTTATCGCACGGGCGCGGCGGACCCGGAAGATGCTCGGCGGCGGGATGCGCCAGGCCGGGATCATCGCGGCCGCGGGGATCGTCGCCCTGAAGGAGATGACCGGACGCCTCGCGGAGGACCACGCCAACGCCCTCCGCCTCGCAGAGGGCATCGCCGGAATCCCCGGTCTTTTCATCGAACCGGCCCGCGTCCGGACGAACATCCTCTATATCGATCTCGTCGATCAGCGCTTCTCGGACGAAGCATTCATGGCGCGCCTCAATGAGAAGGGGGTCCTGCTCTCCCACACGGCGCCAAACCGTTTCCGAATGCTCACGCACTACGGGATCGGCGCAGCGGAGATCGATGCTGCGCTTGCATCGCTCCGTGCGGTGATGCAGGGCTGATGCTGTAAAACGGTTTTCACGGCCGATGTTTCCGAGATACTGTTTTCCGGAATTCTGGGGGCC
>JAFGRP010000105.1 GCA_016935075.1 Deltaproteobacteria bacterium
ACAACAAACCTCGGTAACATCTTTTATGAGGCAACGTTACCTAAAATCTCTCCCCCTTTGGTAACATTTTTCAATGAGGCAACTGGGGGGCCATCGCAGACGGATGCCATCATAAGGATGGAACGTTTGCGGATCCGCCGGCAGGCAGGGCGTGTAAATCCCATTGCCCGGGCGGGTGCCGATGTGGTAGAGAAAACAGGACTGGAAAGGAGGAAGAGATGGCGACGATCAAAATCAAAGGGATGACCTGCCGGCACTGTGTCATGGCCGTGACGAAGGCGCTCGGCGGTATCGATGGAGTCCGGGATGTGCAGGTGGACCTGGAAAAGGGCGAGGCGGCCTTTACGGAGGAGAAGCCGGTGGATCGGGCGCTGATCCGGGAGCGGATCATCAAGGCGGGGTATGACGTTGCCGACTGACCGGACCGTCAAAACAACTGTTTCCGTCGGTGGAATGAGCTGCGCCGCCTGCGTCCGCCGCGTGGAAAACGCCCTCCGGGAGATTCCGGGGGTGACAGACGTTGCGGTGAACCTCGCGACCGCGCGGGCGACCGTCTCGCACGCCCCCGGCTGGGCCGGCATTGAGGCGCTCCGGCAGGCGATCGCCGATCAGGGGTATGAGTTTCTGGGGATCCCCGACGACACCCGGGAGGACCCGATCGGTGCGGCGCGGGATCGGGAGATCAAAGATCTCCGGACCCGTTTCGCCATCGGGATCGTCCTTAGCGGCATCATCTTTGCCGGCTCCATGCAGCACTGGTTCCCGTTTCTGATGGGGATCCCCCGGCGGCCGCTCCTCATCGTTCTCTTTTTCCTGACGACGCCGGTCGTTTTCTGGGTGGGGAGCCGGTTCTTCATCGGCGCCCTGAAAGCGGCCCGCCAGAAGACCACCGACATGAACACCCTGGTCGCCGTCGGGGCGCTTGCGGCCTGGCTCTATTCGTCGCTCGCGACCTTTTTCCCGCGGTTCTTCGCCGGGGCGGAGATCATGCCCCACGTCTATTACGACGGGGCGGCCTTCATCGTCACGCTGATCATTCTCGGCCGGCTGCTGGAGGCGCGGGCGAAGGGGAAGACCTCCCAGGCCATCCAGCGCCTGATGGGACTGAAGCCGAAAACGGCCCGCGTCCTCCGGGACGGCATTGAGATGGATCTTCCGATTGAGGCGCTCCTGAAAGGGGATCTCGTTGTGGTCCGGCCCGGGGAAAAGATCCCGACGGACGGCGTGGTCGTCTCCGGAAATTCCAGCGTTGATGAGTCGATGCTGACCGGGGAGAGTATGCCGGTCGCCAAGGAGGCGGAGGCGGAGGTCTTCGCCGCGACGATCAACCGGGCGGGCAGCTTCACCTTCCGGGCGACGCGAATCGGCGCCGAGACGGCATTGGCGCAGATCATCCGCCTCGTCGAGGAGGCGCAAGGATCCAAGGCCTCGATCCAGCGCCTTGCGGACAAGGTCGCCTCCATCTTCGTCCCCGTCGTTTTTGGGATAGCTCTTGCGACCTTCGGAGTCTGGTATTTTCTCGTTCCCGATCCCGTCTTCAGCCGCGCGCTGCTTAATTTTGTTTCCGTCCTTGTCATCGCCTGTCCGTGCGCCCTGGGGCTCGCAACCCCCACCGCGGTTATGGTCGGGACGGGACTCGGGGCGGAAAACGGCATTCTGATCAAAGGAGGGGAAAGCCTGGAAAACGCTTATCGACTCCGGACGGTTGTTTTCGACAAGACCGGCACCTTGACCCGCGGCGAACCGGAAACGACGGACATCCTTCCCGCCCCCGGCATCGCGCCGGCGGAGGTCTTGCAGGCCGCCCTCGATATCGAAGCCGTTTCTGAACACCCCCTTGCCAGGGCGGTCCTGGAGCGGGCAAAACGGGAAGGGCTGCAAGCGGAGGCGGTCACCGGGTTCGAGGCCGTCTCCGGCCTCGGGGTGAAGGCCGTCCGGAACGGGAAGGCCCTGTTCCTCGGCAGCCGCCGTTTTCTGGAAGGAGAGGGGGTCGGGAAGACGGGTGCGGGTGGCGGCATGGGGGGTGAAGCCGCGAGGCTCGCCGGCGAGGGGAAGACCTCCGTCTTTGTGGCGGAAAGCGGGCGTGTTCTGGGCCTGCTGGGATTCTCCGATCAACCCAAGCCCTCCGCGGCGGCGGCCGTTGCTGCGCTGAAAGGAATGGGGCTCAAGGTCGCCATGATCACGGGGGACAACGCCGGGACGGCGAAGGCGATGGGCCAAATCCTCGGCATCGACCGGATCCTCGCGGAGGTCCTGCCGGGTGACAAGGCCGCGGAGATCCGGCGCCTCCGGGAGATGGGGGAGATCGTGGCGATGGTGGGAGACGGGATCAACGACGCCCCGGCGCTTGCGGCCGCCGATATCGGGATCGCGATCGGCGCAGGGACGGACGTGGCCATCGAGGCCTCCGATATCACGCTGATGCTGGACGATCTTCTCGCCGTGCCGAAGGCGATCCGCCTTTCCTTCGAGACGATGCGGACGATCCGCCAGAACCTCTTCTGGGCGTTCATCTACAACATCATCGGGATCCCGATCGCCGCGGGCGTCCTCTACCCCCTCGGGGGAATTCTCCTTAATCCGGAATTCGCCGCCGCCGCGATGGCGATGAGTTCCGTCTCGGTCGTAAGCAACTCCCTGCGTTTGCGCAGGCGCTGGCGCCGCATTCTACCGCGGCCTTGATCCTGCTGCCGTATAAAGATATTCGGCAACGAGAAATAACGGAACCGGTGACCACCCCTGCGGGTCGGATCGCCGGCGGCGGGGTCAGCCGGGCCGGGGGTTACCCTTCCTTTTTGAACTGGTCCTTACCCGCGCCGCAAATGGGGCAGACCCAGTCTGCCGGGAGGTCTTCAAAGCGCGTTCCCGCGGCCACATTCCCGTCCGGGTCTCCCTTTTCCGGGTCGTAGATGTAGCCGCAGACCTTGCAGGTGTAGCGCGCTGCCCTCGCGACAGGGGTCGCCGCAGGCTTCGGAGGCGTCTCCTGCTGGTAAGTGGGGGCGTTCTTCGGAGACTTGCCGCCCTTGACCGCATGGTAGTAGGCGTAAGTCATCGGCTCCGCGGCGGCTGCGAGTACATCGCAGTCGACTACCCGGCCAAGGAAGATCGTGTGGGTCCCGCAATCCATCTCCCCGACGACTTCCGCCTCGATGAAGGCGACGGCGTGATCGGTGACGACGGGGACGCCGGTTTTTCCGATCCGGGTCCTGATGCCCTCTAACTTGTCGATGTCCCGGCCGCATCTGAAGCCGAACCGGCCGATCATCGTCATCGGCGTCGCCTCCTCCAGAATGGAGACGGCAAACCGCCGGCTGGCCGCGATATGCTCGTGGGTGAAGTTCTGTTTGTTGATGCTGACCGCGATGGTGGGCGGCTCCGAAGTGACCTGGAAAACGGTATTTGCAATCTGGCCGTTGAACCGTCCTTCCTTGCCGGAGGTGATCACGTAGAGGCCGTAACTGATTTTGTAGAAAGCGGATTTGTTCATCGTCGGTTCTCCTTCATTCAAGGTAGATGTGAAAAGTAGGGAAAAGTAGGGACAGCTCCCGATTATTTCTGAAATAATCGGGAGCTGTCCCTACTTTTCCCTGTCCCTACTTTTCCCACTTTTCCGGTTCTCCTTGTCAAAGTGGATGGACAACTACCGGATCTCCGGCGTCGCCGCGGGATCGAAGGGGTTTGTCCGCATGGCGAAGGAAAAGAGGTAAGGGTAGTGCTCCTGCAGATATTTCATATAATCAAGCCATTCCGCCGTCAGAAGACCGTAAATGCGCTTCATATCTCCGGCGATGTGGCTGCGGTCCGCTTCTGTAAGCTGCCGGACGTCCGAGCGGGCAGCGAGTTCCTCCGTCAGGTGGAATACTGACATCAGCAGACCCGTGAATGTTTCGTGTTCAAGGACGTTCTGATTTTCCAGCAGACTCAACAGGAATCCGCGCTGGAGGATCAGCGTCTCCCGCATTGCGGGGAGGTCCTCGCACTGTGCGTCGATCTTGAATTCATGGTTGCGGACGGCTCGATTTGCCTTCTCGAACTGTTCCCTCGTCCAGCGCCCCGTCACGATCAGTTCCCGGCGGATCTTCTCCCCGTCCGGATCGCAGGCGGCCAGTTCGCGGAGCAGGCGGGTTCCCACCTCGCTGAAAAAGGTGCCGATGACCATGTTCAGCTTTTCAATGAGGGCCCTTTTCTCCCGGAGATTCAGCACCTCGTGGATGATCAAGGTGACCATGAGGACTTCAATGAAGACGAAGGCGATGTCGCCGATCAGATAGAGAAAGATATGATGGGCATCCCGGAAGATCGTGTAGTGGATCAGGTAAAATGCAACCGACAGAACAATCAGCAGAACTCCCAGCCAGATCTGCCAAAGGGATTTTTTCATCGTTTTTTGTCTCCTCAATTCCGCTCGCCGAAGATCCCCCGGCCGATCCGTACGATCGTGGCCCCCTCCTCGACGGCGACGGCGTAATCCCCGGTCATCCCCATTGAAAGTTCCTCCATCTCCACGCGGGGAATCCCCTCGGCCTTGATCCGGTCCCGGAGCTCCCGGAGCGCCCGGAAAAAAGGCCGCGCCTCCTCCGGATCATCGAACCAGGGGGGCATGGTCATGAGTCCCCGGATCGAGAGGTTTGCAAGCGGGGCGACCGCGCGAACGAGATTGAAGGCATCTGCAATCGGGACGCCGCTTTTCGTCTCCTCCCCGGCGACGTTCACCTCGATCAGGATCTTCATGATGAGGCCGGCCGCCCGGGCGCGCCGGTCGATTTCGGTGGCGAGCTCCAGCCGGTCCACCGACTGGATCATGTCGAAGAAGTGCACGGCGTGCTTCGCCTTGTTCGTCTGGAGCCGGCCGATCAGGTGCCACTCGCCGGTCTTCCCCATCGTTTCCAGTTTCCGCTTCGCCTCCTGGACGTAGTTTTCGCCGATGATGTCCACACCGGCCCGCACAGCCGCGGCGATCCGGTCGTCGTTGACCGTCTTGGTCACCGCCATCAGGCGCACGCCTGCGGGAGAGCGGCCCGACCGGTTTGCCGCCTCCGCCATGATTTTCCGTACCTGCCGGATATTGTCTTCAACGTCCATGATCATTTCCGTAAAAACCGATTGCCGCGACACGCTTCAGAGCGCCGACGACCTCATATAAGGGGAGACCCATGACGTTCGTACAGGAACCGCGGATCTCCCGGATGAAACAGCCGCCCATCCCCTGGACGGCGTAGGCGCCTGCCTTGTCGAAGGGTTCCTCCGTGCCCGTGTACCAGTCCATCTCGTCATCGGCGATTGTCCGGAAAAGGACGGATGATTCCACGACCTTGCTGATCCGGTTTCCCCGGTCCTGCCGGATGATGCTGAATCCGGTGAAGACCTTGTGCTCCCGGCCGCTCAGTTTTTTGAGCATTTCCTTTGCCTCCGCGGGCGATCCCGGTTTGCCGAGGACCTCCCCCGCGACGACCACGATCGTGTCGGCGCCGAGAACCCAGGCGTCGGGGTGGCAACGGGCGGCAAAGAGTGTCTTCTCTTCGGAGAGACGCAGGACGTGTTCCCGGGGGGTTTCCGATGGCCGGAAGGCCTCGTCGACGCTGCCCGGCATGACGTCGAAATCGAACCCCATGAGCTTCAGGAGCCTGCTGCGGCGGGGTGATGCGGAGGCCAGGATGAGTCTTCCCGAAACCGTTATTTCCATGTGGATCTCCCCCGATTTCCCCTTTCGTTTTCCCCGATCTTATCGGGGACCGTTACAGATATTCCTTTAAACCTTTTTCCCCGAGGTTCTCGACGACCTTCCGGACGTCCTGAGAGCGGCCGCGGCGGCAGATGAGGAGGGCGTCGTCCGTCTCCACGACGATCAGATCCCGGACGCCGACGAGTGCGACCAGTTTCCCGGGGCTGTGGACCAGGGAATCGCCCGCGTCGATTCCGATAAAAGGCCCGCGGACGGCGTTCCCGTTTTTATCCTTCCCGGAAACCTCCCAAAGGGCGTCCCAGCTTCCCAGGTCGGACCAGCAGAAATCCCCCGGAACGACCAGGACATCTTCCGCCTTTTCCATCACGCCGCAGTCGATGGAGACGGCCTTCTGCGCCGAATAGACCTTCCCGACGACCTCCTCTTCCCGATCCGTTCCGAGCGCCTCCCGGATCTGCATCAGCCCCTCGTGGAGTTCCGGCAGAAATTGTTTGATGGCCTTCAGGATCGCCGAAGCCTTCCAGACAAACATGCCGCTGTTCCAAGAGAAGCCGCCCCGCTTCAGAAATGCTTTGGCCTGTTCGAGGGGCGGCTTTTCATGGATGGAGCGGACGCCGCAAGTTCTTGCGTCCCCGCAGTTCGGCATGGGATCGCCCTGCTCGATGTAGCCGTACCCCGTTTCCGGACCGGTCGGCCGGATGCCGATCGTAACAAGGGAGTTTCCTTCTGACGCCGCTTGAGCGGCCGCGGCCAGGACCCGGCGGAAAGCGTTTTGATCGCCGATCCGATGGTCGGACGGGAGAACCAGCATCACCGCATCCGGGACGCGCTTCCGGACATGGAGAGCGGCGAGGCCGATGCAGGGGGCGGTGTTCCGTCCGACGGGTTCGATGATGATGTTTTCCGCCGGGATCTCCGGAAGCTGGCGGATCAGTTCGGCCGCGTGGTTTCGGCCGGTGACGATCAGGATGCGCTCGGGCGGAACCAGAGGCCGGATCCGATCCACGGTTTCACGGATAATCGTCCGCTCGTCCAGGATGTCCAGCAGGTGCTTGGGCATTTTCTCCCGGCTCCGGGGCCAGAACCGCGCCCCCTTTCCCCCGGCCATGATGACGGCAAACATAGACTTTTCTCCTGACCCCTCGTTTCATAAAAGGAAAAACGGGGATAAATCGTCCTTGCGTTGAAAACCGGTGGCGTTACCCTATCAGAAGGCGCATGGATTCGCAACCGGAGGTTGCTCGGGGCAGGAGGGCGAGCGTGTCGATCATTCAGCCTGCAGGGAGGCAATAAACCCATCGGCCTGGGCAATGGCGCTCTCCATGTCGCGGGCCAGTCTGTCCACATTTGAGGCCGGTTACAGGAACTTCGTTCTGCGGAATATGAATCTGCCCGCTTTCAGAAGAACAAAAAAACAAAACAATCCGATCAGAACAAGACAGACAACCGGTGCAAGGACAGCCAGCAGGGCTGTGACCGTTGAGCCGACGAGTTCCAGGGTGGAAATCACTGGATTGGCGCCGCCGCCCGTCGACAATGATGATTTCAGACGAAGCGCAGAGGTGGATCCCTGAACCAGGCCGGCAATGCCGCCCCCGGCAATCAGCGACAGTGTCCATTTCAGGAATGGAGGCAAATCGACGATCATCGAAGCCGTAGCAATAGTTCCGGCTATTACGGCGGCCGGTGTCGCGACGATATCCAGAAGATGATCAATCCATGGAACGTAATAACCGACGACTTCGAGGATTGTAGCCGTGGCAAAGGCCACCGTGGCGTAATGGCTCCCGATCCAGGCGAATTCAAGCGACAGATGGAGATATCCGCCCAGCGCCATGAGATTCATAATCAGCAGCGGGATAAAAACCCTGAAGCCGCATGCCGCACTCAAACCGATGCCAATGGCTATTCCGAGCAGTGTTTCCATAGTATATCCAATTATACCTCCGTCAGATGAAGATCGCTCCGGGCCTTGTCTTGGCGGAAAAACCCCGTGACGAGGTGGTAGAGGGCAAAGAGTTCGAGGGAGAAGGGGATGTAGCCGAGGTAGCCCGCCAGCGGCATCTCGAAGAGATGAAAAACGTCGGCGTACGGGATCCGGTAGATCCATTTCGGCCACGAATAAAAATTCCACATCTCCCAGAAGAAGCCGCAGACGAGGCAGCCGACGGAGAGGGCGATCACCGGCCGCCAGTCGCCCCGGGCCAGGTCATCCAGCAGTGAACGGTTTCCAAGCCTCGCATTCAGGGGTTCGAGGATGCCGTAGACGGAACCCCAGACCAGCGGGAAGAAGAGCCCGGGCCAGGCAAGCAGGAGCAGCAGCATGAGGAGGCCGGCGGCGAAAAGACCGCGCAGCAGGGCGGGCGTCTTTCGGATAATCGGGCCGGGGCCGAGCCGCCGCACCCGTTCCCAGGTTCCCACCCACTCCGCCGTGCCGAAGACGGCGGGCATCACCGTGGAAAAACTGAGCGTGGAAAACGCCGCATATTCAAAGGTCGAGAAGCTCTCCTTCCCGAGGTAAATCCAGTTCTGCGTCCGGAGGTTGATCAGTTCGAAGAGCCACCAGGCGGGGGCCGATACCAAAAAGAGGCCCGCCCAGACGCCGGGCGTCCGGGTGAGGAGAGAATGGCCCTTCCGCCGGAAGACAAGGGCGTCCATCGTGAGGCTGTAGCCGAGCCAGAGGGGAAAGAAGCCCCAGTGGGAACGCGTTCCGGAGAGCGACCAGTTTAAAACCCAGAAGAGGGCGATCAGGATGAGACCAATCCAACCGTGGACCGGCCATTTTCCCGGTTGTTCCGTCTTCTCTTCGGCCATCTCGGACCTCCATCTTCTGGACGGAGAGATCTTTGAAGATCGAATCCCTCCGCGCGCCGGACCGAGGGGATAGGGGGACACGATGCGGCATCGTGTCCCCCTATCCCAAAGCTGCAAAGACGAAACTCGCGTTAAAGCGCTCAAACAGTGGTTTTTGCAGATATATGGGGACATCTTGCTGCAAGGTGTCCCCATATATCCAACAGTGGTCTTTGCGCGCCTCCGGGATACGATTTTCAAGTCGTGCAGGGTCTCACGGTTCCGATCATCGCTGGACTATGGCCGCTTCGGTTCGAACAGCTTCCGGTACCGGCCGTAACCCTCTTTTTCCAGATCCTCTTTGGGGATAAACCGCATTGCCGCGGAGTTCATGCAGTACCTCAGACCGGTCGGCGCCGGTCCGTCGGAAAAGAGATGGCCGAGGTGCGAATCACCGGATCGGCTCCGGACCTCGGTACGGCTCATGAAGAGGCTGCGGTCCTCATGCTCCACGACATTTCCCGGTTCGAGCGGCCGGGTGAAGCTGGGCCACCCCGTGCCGGAATCGTACTTGTCGAGCGAACTGAAAAGGGGCTCGCCCGAAGCGACGTCCACGTAGATTCCCTCTTTCTTGTTGTCCCAGTATTCGTTCTGAAAGGGCGGTTCGGTGCCTTCCTGCTGCGTGACCTCGTACTGGAGGGGCGTCAGTTTCTTCCGCAGGGTTTGCTCATCGGGTTTTTGATAGATCTTGCCGGAAGCCGGTATGGCGGGATCCGTCTCTTTTTTCCATATCTTCTCCAGAAATTGGTCGCGACCGGATCCGTGGCGGTAGTATTTGTAACGCAAAGGATTCTTTTTGTAGTAATCCTGGTGGTACTCTTCCGCCTCGTAGAATTTCGTGAATTTCAGTATCTCCGTGACGATCGGCTTGTCGAAACGTCCCGATTTTCCGAGCGCTTCCCGTGATTTGTCCGCGAGCCGCTTCTGTTCTTCATCGTGATAGAAGATCACGCTCCGGTAATAGGGACCCCGGTCTCCGAACTGCCCCCCCGCATCCGTCGGATCGATGTGTCGAAAGAAGGCGTCGAGAATCTTTTCGTATGTGATTTTCGCGGGATCGTAAAAGACCTGAACGGCCTCGACGTGCCCCTTCTTGCCATAGTCTTCATAGGTGGGGTTCGCTCCGGTTCCGCCCGTATAGCCGGAAACGACCTTCAGAACCCCCGGCAATTTTTCCAGGTCCGATTCCACGCACCAGAAACAACCTCCGGCCAGGGTGGCGATCCGTGTTTTTGCATTCGTCTGGTCCATATTCTTTTTCACCTCCAACTGGGCGGCGCTGGCCGTTTCGTACGTCAGTACGAACAGAAGCGCTGCGATATAGATAAGAATTTTTTTCATATCGTTCTTCCTTTCCGAACATCGATATCGTTTTCTGCTGATTAATTTAGGGACGAACCAGCCGATGTCAACCACATAGCAACAAAAGGCGGGACTCCGACGCACCCGTCAAAGGCAACGCCGCAGATGATGCCCTGATGTTGGTCAGGGTCGGAATGCAGGGTTGCATAAGGGGAGACTAAATGATAAGGATTCTGCACGAAACGGCAAGCAACGGGATTCGGAGGCCGGTCTGCAACCGGGCGGACCCGTTCCGGCCGGCGGGTCCCGAAAAACGGCCGGAGATGGAACCGGTTGCGGCAAGCATCCCCTTTGGCATGCAAGGACTGTGAGGAATTTTGACGTGGGACTGTTTCTGCTGACCTTTTTCCTGATCTACGGCGGTTTTCACTTTTACTTTTTCCTGAAGGTCCGGGCGGCGTTTGCCCCCGGGGCCGCCGCCCAGGCCATCCTCGTCGCGCTGCTGATCCTCGGTCTGATGGCGCCGATCATCGTCCGCGCCTCGGAACGATACGGCTTCGAGACGCTGGCCCGTCTCATGTCCTGGACGGGGTATCTCTGGATGGCGGTCCTCCTGCTCTTCGTCACCGCCTCCGTTCTGTTCGAACTCTGCCGGTTCCTGACTTATCTGACCGGTCTGGCGCTCCGGACCGATGCCGGCGCGTTTCTGCCGTCGGCCCGGATGCTCTTTTTTCTTCCCGCTGCGGTCGCACTGGGGATGGTCCTCTACGGCTTCTTTGATGCCCGCTGCATCCGGAGCGAATCCCTGGTCATCCATTCGGCGAAGATTCCAAAGGAGGCGGGCCGGATCCGGATCGTCCAGATTTCCGATGTCCATGTCGGCGTCCTGATCCGGGGCGATTACCTGGCGGGCATCCTCCGGAAGGTCCGGGAGGCGGCGCCGGACCTCCTCGTCTCCACGGGAGACCTCGTGGACGGGCAGGGGAACGATCTGGCCGAAGCCGCTGCGCAGTTCAGGGAAATCCGCCCCCGTTACGGGAAAATCGCCGTGACCGGGAACCACGAGTTCTATGCGGGGATCGATGAAGCGATAGCATTTACAGAAAATGCCGGATTCACCGTCCTGCGGGGCGAAATTGCGACCGTCGCCGGAGCGGTCGATCTGGCGGGTGTCGATGATCCGGGGATTCACCGTTCGGGTTTCCGGGGAGGCCCATCCGACCGCGAGGTGCTCTCCTGGGCAGGCGGCGGCCGTTTCACGATCCTTCTCAAGCACCAGCCGCTGGTGGAGAAAGACGCCCCCGGCGCATTCGATCTTCAGCTCTCCGGCCATACCCACGGGGGACAGATCTTTCCCTTCAGCCTGATGACCCGCCTGGTCTTTCCCTTTCATGCCGGCAACTACCGCCTGACAGGCGGCGCGCTGCTCCATGTGAGCCGGGGGACGGGGACCTGGGGGCCGCCCGTCCGGTTTCTCGCGCCGCCGGAGATCACCATCATCGACCTGATGCCCGAATAACAGTTGACTTTGGTTTATTGAAAACGGAAAACTGGAGGGGGAACCCCATGAATCGCAGGGAATTTTTGAAATCGGCCGCTGTCGCCGGAACGGTCCTGACCGTGCCGTCCGCCATGGTTCTGCTTGCAGGCCGCCTGGAGGCCGCCGTCCGTCCGGACCTCTGCGTCGTCCACGGCAAGGCTCCCGCCGCCTCCGTTCAGGCCGCCTTGGACGGCCTCGGGGGGATCGGACGGTTCGTCGCGCGCGGGGACATCGTTGTCGTCAAACCGAACATCGGCTGGGACCGGCCGCCGGAGTACGCCGCGACCACAAATCCGGAACTCGTGGCCGCGGTCGTCCGCCTCTGCATCGATGCGGGGGCGAAGAGGGTCAAGGTCTTCGACCACACCGTGTCCGACGCCCGCCGGACCTATCGGCAGAGCGGGATCGCCGGCGCGGCGGCCGCGGCGGGGGCGGAGGTGAGCTTCACGGACGACCGGAAATTCCGGGAGATGAAGATCGGCGGGGAGACGCTCAAGACCTGGCCCATCTACACGGAGGCCGTCGAGGCGGACAAACTGATCAACATCCCCATCGCAAAGGTGCACGGCACCTCCCGGCTGACCCTCGGGATGAAGAACCTGATGGGGGTGATGGGCGGCTGGCGGGGGCGGATCCATCAGCGGATCGACGGGAGTCTCGTCGATCTGGCGGCCTTCGTGAAGCCCGCGCTCGTCATCATCGATGCCGTGCGGATCCTCACGGCCAACGGCCCCCAGGGCGGCGATCTCGACGACGTGAAGCGGTTCGACACGATCGTGATCAGCGCCGACCAGGTCGCCGCGGACGCCTACGGGGCGACGCTCTTCGGCCTGAAGCCGGCCGATCTCGGCTGCGTCCGGCTGGGCCGGCAGGCGGGCCTCGGCACGGCGAACCTCGAAAAACTGAACATCCGGAAGATCGATCTTTAACTAAAAGGCATCGGAGACATGTGGGGACACCTTGCCGCAAGGTGTCCCCAGGCCCAAAGGGATCGGAACGTGTCCCCGGAATGCTAGGTGCCTATGCTAAAAAACCTTCGTCGAGCAAGCCAGACCGTCTTTCTGCTGATCTTCCTCTATCTTTTCCTCCAGACGGAATCGAAGGGGGCAAATGACCTCGGCTATCCGGTGAAGGTCTTCCTCGATGCCGACCCGCTCCTCTGGCTGACGACCTTGCTGGCTACCCGTTCTCCTGAAAGAATCCTGTCGCCGGCCCTGATCGTCATCTTTGCGACGATCCTCCTCGGACGGGTCTTCTGCGGGTGGGTCTGTCCGCTCGGGGCGCTGAACGACCTCGCGGGGCGCCTCGGCCGCCCCCGCCGGAAGCCTTTCGGCTGGTATGCCCTGAAGTATTTCATCCTGATGTTCCTTGTGGCGGCGTCGGTTTTCACGCTCCAGGCCGCGGGTTTTCTCGATCCCCTGTCGCTGACGATCCGATCGCTGGCGCTCGCGATTTACCCTGCCTTCAGCCACGCCGTATCGGCCCTCTTCGATATGCTCTTTGCGGCCCGGATCCCGCTGCTGACGGGCGGTTCGGAGGCGGTTTACGGCCTGCTGAAGAAGACCCTCCTGCCGTTCAGGACGCCGCAGTTTCACCAGGCCCTTTCCCTGGGGGCCGTCTTCCTCGGGATACTCGGACTGAATCTCGTCGAGCGGCGTTTCTGGTGCCGCTATCTCTGTCCGCTCGGGGCGCTCCTGGGGCTCCTTTCCCGCCGGGCGCTCCTGAGACGTTCGGTGAGCGAGGGGTGCGACGGCTGCGGGGTCTGTGCGGCGTCCTGTCCGGGCGGGGCGCGGCCGGAGACGAAAGAGGGATGGATGATCGGGGAGTGCATTGCCTGTATGAACTGTGACGACCTCTGCCCGCAGGGAGCCGTACGGTTCGGCTTTTCCACGAAGAAGTCTGCGGCGCTCGATCTCGGCCGGCGGCGCGTCGTCGCCTCGCTCGCGGCAGGGGCGATGGCCGTCCCCCTGGTCCGGATCACGCCGCTCGCGAAGGCCGGGGCAGCCGATCCGGCGCTGATCCGCCCGCCGGGCGCCCTGCCGGAGGCCGATTTCCTCGAGCGTTGCGTGAAGTGCGGGGAGTGCATGAAGGTCTGTCTGACGGGCGGCCTCCAGCCGGCCCTCTTAGAGGGGGGGGTGGAGGGGCTCTGGACCCCGATTCTGGTCCCGAGGATCGGATACTGCGAATACCGCTGCACCCTCTGCGGTCAGGTCTGTCCGACCGGGGCGATTGCCAAACTCGGTTTGGAGGAGAAGGCGAAGGTGAAGATCGGCCTCGCGATGATCGATCCGGGGCGTTGCCTGCCGTACGCCCACGGGACCCCCTGCATCGTCTGCGAGGAGGTCTGCCCGACACCGAAGAAGGCGATCTGGCTGGAAGAAACAATGGTATCGGCTCACGACGGAAAGACGGTTGCCGTCAAGCGACCGCACATAGACCTGGATCTTTGCATCGGCTGCGGGATCTGCGAGGCCCAGTGCCCCGTTCTCGGCCGTCCCGCGATCGCCGTTACCAGCCTCGGCGAGACCCGGTCGAAGGACAATCGGCTCCTGCTGCGGTAAGGTTGTCGCCCGCCCCCCTCCCGGTCATGCCGGGCCTGCGAAGGCATGAACCTGTGGAGAAGGGCTGTTCCACACCAGGACACCCCATGCCCCCTGCGGTGAGGATCGAACGCCGCCACCGATATGATCCGATGACCGGTCTGGATCAGGAGCGAACAGTGAAGACGTCAGGCGACTTTCATGTTTCAGTTATAGACTCGAATACATGAATGTTATCAGAATTATGGTTCATCCGGTTCAATCGTACTTTTGATTTGATAATCTGTTGAATTGAGCATTGACTGACTTTCATCAACTCCGTGACTCTTGGTTCAGAATTGCAGCGTGAATTACCGTTTGAACCGTTGTTGAGGTTATGATTCAGAACAAACTCTGTCTTTTCCGTTCTTCTTTGCCTGGTACATGAGCTGGTCAACCCGGTGAACGAACGTCTTTATGTCCTCCCGTGGCTTGTATTGACCAAGCCCGATGCTCACCGTTACATGGACGTCCTGACCCGGCACCGGGGAAAAAATCTCCTCCTTGAGCTCTGCCCTGATTCTTTCTGCGGTAACGGCGGCATCCCTGCCTGTTGTCATCGGCAGCAGGATGGTAAATTCCTCGCCGCCATAACGGAAAGCAAAATCCGTCTCGCGCAGGCATCTTTTGACCACCTGGCCAAGTCGTCTTAAGACCTGATCTCCCTCGACATGGCCGTAAGTGTCGTTGAATGCCTTGAAATCGTCGAGATCGAGAAGCAGAAGTGTTAAAGGTTGTTCATAGCGGGTCGACCGGTTCAATTCGATTTTAAGCTGAAGGTAAAAATGCCGGGAATTGTAAAGCTGCGTGAGATCATCGACGATACTGAGCTCGCGGTATCTTTTTTCACTCTCCCGCAACGCTTCCTCCGCCCGTTTGCGGTCGGTGCTTTCGCGGAGTTCTCTCGTCAACGCTTCTGTTACCGCTTTCTCTCTATTGCTTGCGATAATCAACAAGAAGTACAAGGCAAAAAGTAGAGCGCTCACCAGTGTTCCGCCGATCAGAACATACCACGCCTTGGAATAGTCAACGACCCCTGTCTGATCACCAATTCGAGTGAATCGCAGACTCCAACGATGATCATTGAATAGAATTGAAGTCTGTTCGCTAAACATCGTTGCGGAGATAAGTTTGAGTTTTTGCCCCCGTCCGCTATCGTACAGCAATGCTTCGGACTGAAGCGATGTGCCATCAAACACTTCTAATCGAATTTGTTTCCCTTCGCCGAGCTCCCACCCGCCTAAAATTCCCCGCATGAGGTCATTCATTCGATATGGGCTGTATACCCAACCCCGAATTGCTCTGCGCCGCTCTTCAATGGTCCTTACAGGCAGCCCCCTTTTATAGACCGGTACGTACATTAGTGTACCCGCTTGTATCTCCTTGTCTGTTTCTTGAACCAGCGTAATCTTTCCGGAGAGAGTCGCTTCATTGTAATCCCTTGCATGTTCCATCGCTTTCCGGCGGATCGGCTCAGAAAACATATCATATCCGAATGCCAGCAGATTTCTCTCCGAGAACGGTTCGAGATAGATGATGGAAGTATATGTGTCTCTTTCACCCATGGGTTTTACTCACTGCTGTCCAAAATAACCTGAGATTGGGGGATTGCCCCTCATAGAATCAGGTATTTGGACGGGTTGTTTCGTTCTTTGAAAATC
>JAFGRP010000106.1 GCA_016935075.1 Deltaproteobacteria bacterium
ACAACAAACCTCGGTAACATCTTTTATGAGGCAACGTTACCTAAAATCTCTCCCCCTTTGGTAACATTTTTCAATGAGGCAACTGGGCCCACCGGAAATATCCATCTCTTGACATTGCACCTTTCGCTCCGCATTCGTTTGTCAGTCTCGATCAGCGGCCCTGTTGACTCGTATTTGTTATTGTCAGTGAAGGAGAGGACAATCCAGACTTGCTCGGGTATTTCATGGGATGGCCTGTGTGACTTGCGATTGCTGTTGGCCCATGTCAATCCGGTCAGGAGACATGCTCCGTTGTGTTTTTCAGCGTCTGAGTGATCCATGCGTTCAGACTGGCCCCCGATTGTTTGGCGGCGATGTAGGCCTTGCGGTGAATATCCGGCGGTATCCGGAGCATCAGCTTTCCGGTGAACGGCTTTTCCGGTTCCTCGCCACGTTTAGCGCAATATTCCAGATAATCCTCCACGGAGTCACGGAAAGCCTGCTTCACCTCATCCACGTTTCTTCCTTGGAAAGTGATCACATCCCTCAAGCCGAGAACTTCACCATGAAAGATGTCTGCCTCATCGTCAAATTCGACTCGCCCATTGTATCCCTTATACTGCATCATGGTTTAATACCTCCTTCCAGCAGAAAACGCCGAACGGAATTCACAGCCCCCCGATCCGTCTCTTTCTTCGGATGCGGCCGGTGGAACACAGCGCGAACACCATTCAGTGAAAAACGAACGCGCGAACCACGGCCTTCTTCCCGCTCCGCTCCTAATGACAACAGGAGGGCTTCAATATCAGACCAGAGAATATTGGCTCTGACCGGATCAGAAAAGATGTTTTGCAGCGTTTTCTTGTGCTTGCTCATAGCAAAATAATAGTATCAGATATTGTTATCATGTCAAGTCCCAGATTGACGAAAAATCAGGTGAAATATCTCTTGTGAAAAAAGGCCGTCAGGCATCCGCATATTTCAAACCGCTTTCATTGACCTAGCCAGCTCGCCCAATCTCACGCTTTGTATTTGCTATACGTAACAAAATCTGATTTTCTCATTGATGTTAATGTGTTGTCTGTTGTTTAAGTATTCATATCTTTGTCTTTCCGTCAAGGATTATCTAAGATCTTTTTCGTCATCGGTTAAGCCGTGTCGCGCCATTATACGGGAGATTGTGCTTTCGGTAGTCTGTGGAGAAAGACCTGGGCCTGTCGTCCTCGTAGTTCCAATAGACCGTTATCTGCTTCACCATTGCCATGTCGATATGACGACAATCCAGCATCAGCTTGAGGAGTTCCAACGTCTTTAACGTCCTGATGTCGAAATCCTGCGCCAGCTCCAACATAGCGGTATCGTCGGTTACGATCGGTATATCGAGGATGTATGCATGGGCCAGACGAAAATAGACATTGGAGTCGATGAGAATCTTTGTCTGAGCCAACATCAGAGCACCTCATTGATATTCCTGGCATCAAGCAAGGACATTCTAAGGACGCTCTGAACGAAGCTTGACTTGTTTGTATATGTGTATTACCAATAGCATTCAATATGTTAGTAAAATCAGCCCAAGTATTGCTGAAGCATGATCCCGGTTTTGTGATCGGGATGGCATTGCAGGACCCGGCGCTTTACCTGCAAGACGACGGTCCGGAATGAATCAGAAAACAGGATTCTTTTGAAAGGATCAGACGATGGCACTTACAGTCGGACCAAGAAGGGGAACGTATATCGATGTCACAGATGAATTGAAGGGGGTGAAACCTCCCGTCGCTGCAACCCAGGTGAAACTCCTTGAAGACTTCGATCTGATCTACCGCACTCTGTGCGCGCTGCTGTTCAATTACGTTCCGGTTTCGGGCCACCCGGGCGGATCGATCTCCGCCGGGCGTTTTGTGGCGGGCCTGCTCTTGGGCGCCATGGATTACGACATTTCCCACCCGGAGAGGGATGATGCCGACATAATCTCCTTTGCCGCGGGCCACAAGGCGCTGGGGCTCTACTCCCTCTGGGCGATGCGGAACGAGGCCCTCCGGATCGCGGCGCCCGGGCTTCTGCCCAAGGATGAGCGCCTCCAGATCCGTTTGGAAGATCTCCTCGGCTTTCGGAGGAACCCGATCACAAAGACCCCCCTTCTGAGAAAACTCAACGCGAAGGTTCTGGACGGTCATCCGACGCCGGCCACCCCCTTCGTCCGTCTTGCGACAGGGGCATCGGGTGTGGGTCTGGGAAGTTCGATCGGCCTCGCCCTGGGTGCACTCGATCATTACGGAGACAACGCACCGCGGATCCACATCGTCGAGGGTGAAGGGGGATTGACTCCGGGACGGGTCAGCGAGGCTCTGGCTGCCGCGGGAACAGCCTCGTTGAAGAACGTGATCCTCCACGTCGACTGGAATCAGGCCTCGATCGACAGCAACCGCGTCTGCCGGGAGGGCTCCGTCCCGGGGGATTATGTCCAGTGGACGCCGGCAGAACTGGCCTACTTCCATGACTGGAATGCGATCCTTGTCCCCGATGGAACGGACTGGCATCAGATCTTCGCTGCCCAGCGGAAGGCTTTGGAGATGGGCAACAGCCAGCCCACGGCCATCGTCTACCGGACGGTCAAGGGATGGAAGTACGGCATCGAGGGGAAAGCCTCGCACGGGGCGGGCCACAAGCTCTGCGCCGACGATTTCTTCGAAACCTTGAAACCGTTCACGGACTCCGCGAAGTGTTCGCTTCCGCGTTGTGAGATTGCCGCCCAGAGGTGCCGGAGCGGGAAGAATTCCGGAATATTGGAGGAATGTTTCTGGGAGTCGCTGAAAATTGTCCGCAGGACGCTGGAGAGGAATCAGGCGCTTGTGGCAATGATGGTTGAGAGGCTCACGGCGGCGCGGGAGCGGCTCGACCGGCTCCGGCGCGAACCCCGGAGCGGCGGGCCGCGGATCGATGCCGTCTACGAGATTGCCCTGCAGGCCGCAAAAACGCCGCCGAAAGAGCTTGTGCTGACCCCGGGCGCCGGCACGACGCTTCGTGCGGAATTAGGCCGCATTCTCAGCTATTACAACAGAGCAAGCAACGGCGCCCTCTTCGCCGCAGCCGCCGACCTTCTCGGTTCGACAAGTCTGATCACCGCTGGAGAGGGGTTCACCGGCGGTTATTACAACGCCACCGCCAATCCAGGATCCAGACTTCTGGCAACAGGGGGCATCTGTGAGGATGCAATGACGGCGATCCTGTCCGGAATCGCCTCCTTCGGGCACCACAGCGGGGTCGGTTCTTCGTACGGGGCCTTCCTGGCGCCCCTCGGCCACATCGCAGCCCGCCTCCATGCCATCGGGAACCAGGCCCGGCAGGCGCTGCAGAAGGGACCTTACCGGCCGATCGTCCTGGTCTGCGCCCATGCAGGACTGAAGACCGGGGAGGATGGACCGACCCATGCGGACCCGCAACCTCTCCAGATTCTCCAGGAAAATTTCCCACGGGGAACGATGATCACGCTGACACCGTGGGATCCGCAGGAGCTATGGCCCCTGATGGCGGCAGCCTTCAACAGGCGTCCCGCAATCATTGCCCCCTTCGTAACCCGTCCGAATGAGAAGGTGATCGATCGGAAAGCCCTGGGGCTTGCGCCGGCAAATGCCGCGGCCAATGGGGTCTACCTGCTGCGCAAGAGCGAAAGGAAAAGCGCCGGTGTAGTGGTTCTCCAGGGGAGCGAGGTGGCCTACGCCTTTGTGGAAGAGGCACTGCCGCTGCTGGAGAAAAAGGGCGCCGACCTGTTTGTCTATTACGTGGCCAGCGCCGAGCTCTTCGATCTTCTCCCGCGCCGTGTGCAGGAGAAGATCTTCCCCGAAGGACACGCGAAACGGGCGATGGGCATTACCGGTTTCACCCTGCCGACGATGTACCGCTGGATCCGCTCGGACCGTGGGCGTGAGATGACCCTTCACCCCTTCCGCAGAGAACATTACCTCGGGAGCGGCCAGGCCCACATGGTGTTGGCCGAGGCCGGCCTCGACGGAAAGAGCCAGTTCAAGACGATCATGAACTACCTGAATGGTTGATGTTTCATGGTCACACGGCTAACGTTTCCCGCATGGTCTTGCCGTTGACCGTCCACCACTGCAGCAGAATCCGCAACGAGATGTCGAAGACCCAGTTCTGTACAGATAGACGCCGATCATGGTGAACAGGACGATAACCGGGGTCAGGATCCCCTAAGGAACCCGCAGCATCTGCACACACAGTCCAACGAGGGGGAGATGCGGAGCAGGCTACCGCTTGAAGACGTCGGGGTTGACGACGAACTGAGGCCGTCTTCCCGAGAGAAGCTCTACGACTCCCTCCGCCGCCCCGGTGGCCATGCGGATCACGCATTCCTGTGTCAGCGCCGCGCTGTGCGGCGACAGCAGAATGTTCTCCAGTTCAAAGAGCGGGTTATCCATGAGTGGCGGCTCCGGATCATAAACGTCGATCGCTGCCGCGGCGATGACGCCTGACTTGAGTGCCGTGCAGAGCGCCTTCTCATCGACGACCTCCCCCCGGGATAAGTTCACCAGGAACGCGGTTGGTTTCATCAGACGGAGTTTCTTCTCGTTGACGAAGCCCCGGGTCTCCGGCGTCAGCGGCGTGTGAAGGGAAACCACATCCGCCTGCCGGAAGACGTCGTCTATCTGTGCAACCAGCGAGACGCCCGTCTGACTCGCCGTCTCCGGCTTGATGTAGGGATCGAAGGCAATCACCTTCATGTTGTATGCCGCAGCCGCACGCCGGGCGACCATCGAACCGATTCTTCCGATTCCGACGAGGCCCAGGATCTTACCGTCGAGATCGACGGCCTTGTAGCTGTTGCGGATTTCCCAGCGGCCTTCCCGTGTCGCCCGGTCATAGCCAACCGTACGTTTGGCAAGGGCACCGATGGCCGTCAGGGTATGTTCCGCCACTGATGTGGCGTTGGCGTTGGGTGTGTTGACGACCACGATTCCCTTTTCGGTCGCCGCCCTGACATCGATATTATCCACGCCGACCCCATGCCGGCCGATCACCTTGAGGGAATCGGCCGCTTCGATAATCTCCCGCGTGAAGGGGGCGGTCCGGACGATGACGCCTGCAACGCCCTCGATCTCCTTAATGACTGTCGCTACGGACGGATCGGAGGCCGTCCGGACCTCGAACCGTTCGTCGAACACCCGGACGCCCTGTTCGTGAATCGGCTGGACGATCAGGACCTTCTGTTTCATTTGATCACCTCATCATGATGGGATCAATCTCATGTCTTCAAGGATTTTGCGCAGTTTTTGACGGTTTTCCGGCGTCATCGGGCCGACCGGCGGCACTGCCGGACCTGCATCGATCCCGATCAGGGTGAGCGCCTCCTTGATCACGACGGGGAAGGTCCCCAGACCGAAGGCGATCCTCAGCGGCGCCAGGCGGTACTGGGCTTCGAGGACCCGTTTGTGGTTGCCGGCCCGCTCTCAGGCCACGGTGTGGTTTGCCAGTCTCTCCAACGCCTGGACCAGCGCCGAATGGTCGAGGTCGCTGCCTCCGTGCGCCGCCATGGAGTTGAAGAGCTCCTGGGCCGTTGCCGTGTTGGGGAGGCTCATGCCCATCTTGCGCGCCGACTCGAGCGCCAGGTTCAGGTCCTTCTGATGCAGCCGGATGCGAAAGCCCGGCTGGAAGGTCCGTTTTATCATCCTCTCGCCATGCAGTTGCAGGATCCGGCTGTCGGCGAATCCGCCCATCAGGGCCGTGCGGACCTTCGCCGGATCGGCGCCGGCCTTCGAGGCGAACAGGAGGGCCTCCCCGACGGCCTCGATGTTCAGCGCCACGATAATCTGGTTGGCCACCTTGCAGGTCTGGCCGTCGCCGTTACCCCCGATCAGGACAATGTTCTTACCCATGAGTTCGAAGTAGGGCCTGATTATTTCGAAGATCTCGGCGGAGCCTCCCACCATGATCGACAGGGAGGCGTTCTCGGCGCCCACCTGGCCGCCGGAAACCGGCGCATCCAGCATCTCGACACCGATGGCCTTGAGCTTTTTGGCGAACTCCTTCGTGGCAATCGGCGAGATCGAACTCATGTCGACCACGATCGACCCTTTCTTGACTCCCTCGGCAACACCGTTTTTGCCGAAGAGCACCTCCTCCACGTTCGGCGTGTCCGGCACGATGACAAAGATAATGCCGGTTTTGCCAGCGACCTCCCTGGAGGAGGCGCAGGCGATCGCCCCCTTCTGCGTAAGATCCGCAACGGACTGCGGCACGACATCATACACGTAAAGTGTGTTTCCGGCTTTCAAAAGGTGCTCCGCCATGGGTTTCCCCATAATTCCCAAACCGATAAATCCCAACTCTGCCATAATTTTATCCCCTTTCTATCTGATTCATATGGTTCGATTCATTGATTTTCAGATGTTGCCCTCTCAATAGCCGTTCTATAGCTTAAGACGCGCCGCCCTACCGGTAGGGCTTCATCCATACCAGCCCCTCTTCGGTCTTGCCCAAGGGCTTGTATTCGCAGCCGATCCATCCCGAGTATCCTATCTTGTCCAGGAACCGGAAGATGTTCGGGAAGTTGATCTCCCCCGTGCCCGGTTCGTTGCGTCCGGGGTTATCGGCAATCTGGATATGGGCAATCCGTTTGAAATTCTCCTGGATCGTCTGCATGAGGTTCCCCTCCGTCACCTGCATATGATAGATGTCGTACTGCAACCAGAGGTTCGGATGGTTGACCTCCTCGATCAGCTTGAGGGCGCTGCCGGTTCCGCAGAGGTAGAATCCCGGCATGTCCCGGATGTTCAGCGGCTCAAAGAGGAATCGGATCTTCTCCTTTTCCAGAGCCGAAGCGGCGAAGCGCAGGTTGTCTTTGAGGGTTCGGCGTGCTTCCTCCGGCGCCCCTGCGGGGGTCTTCCCGACCAGGCAGTTCACGAGCGGGCAACCCAATGCCTTTGCGTATTCGATCGCCAGTCCCACCCCGTTCCGGAATTCCTCTTCCCGTCCCGGCAGGCATGCAAGACCCCTGTCTCCGGCCGCCCAGTCGCCCGCCGGCAGGTTGAACAGCACCTGCTGCAGACCATATTTCTGAAGGCGTTCGGTCAGCTTTTCTTTGGGGTATGTGTACGGGAACATATATTCGACTGCCTTGAAACCGGCTTTGGCCGCCCGCTCGAATCGATCCAGAAAATCCACGTCGGAAAAAAGCATCGTCAAATTGGCGCTGAAGCGAATCATGTTTTTTCTCCTATTCTCTCATTGAACGGATATTGCGGGAGATCCACCAGGAATCTCAAGCAATGGATCTCTGATCTATCTATGGTGAGCGAGGAATTCGATTACTGGCATCACTTCAATGCACAATCGCCGATCCGGCCCGATCACCCTGTGTTACGTACAGGTGTTTGTACTGAGTGGGCGCTGTTCATGAAAAAGCAGCAAGCGGTCGACTAAGCCATCAGCGCCTTGATCTCCTCGCCGTCGATCTTTTCCTTCTCCAGGAGCAGCCGGGCCCCCTCGACCAGGATCTCCTTTCTGGATCTCAGGATATCCAGCGCCCGGGCATATTCGCCGGCAATGATTTCCCGGATTTCCCGGTCGATCATTTCCGCCGTGGCCTCGCTGTAGTCGCCGCCTTCGCGTATACCCATATCCAGAAACTGTGGCCGCTTCTCCGGCGAAAGGTAAACCTGCCCCAGGGCCGCGCTCATGCCGTATTCTCGGATCATGCTCCTGGCGATATCGGTGGCCCTGGCCAGGTCGTTGTGGGCACCCGTGGAGATGTCGCCGAAAATGATCTCTTCCGCTGCCCGGCCTCCCAAAAGCGAGGCAATCTTGTTGAGCAGCTCCGTTTTTTTCATGAGGAAGCGGTCCTCCGTGGGAACCTGCAGGGTATATCCCAGCGCGGATATGCCGCGGGGTATGATGGAGATTTTCTGGACCGGGTCGGTCCCCGGCAGGGACAGGGCGACCATGGCGTGGCCCATCTCGTGGTAGGCGACGGTTTCCCGCTCCTTCGGGTTGATCAGCCGGTTCTTTTTTTCCAGTCCCGCGATGATCCGTTCCACCGCTTCTTCGAATTCCGCCAGCCCCACTTCCTTTTTGTCCCGGCGGACGGCCAGCAGCGCCGCCTCGTTGACCAGGTTGGCCAGATCGGCGCCCACCATCCCCGGCGTCATGTTGGACAGGAGTTCCAGATCCACGTCCGGCCCTGCTTTGATCTTTTTTATGTGTACCTGCAGGATTTCCTTCCGGCCCACTTTGTCCGGGCGGTCCACCAGTACATGGCGGTCGAAACGGCCGGGCCGCAACAGGGCGGGATCAAGAATTTCCGGCCGGTTGGTGGCGGCCATGAGGATGACGCCCACCTTGGTGTCAAAGCCGTCCATTTCCACGAGGAGCTGGTTTAAGGTCTGTTCCCGCTCATCATGACCGCCGACGGCGCCGAATCCGCGGGCTTTGCCGAGGGCGTCCAGCTCATCGATGAAAATGATGCAGGGCGCTTTCTGCTTGGCCTGGTCGAAGAGGTCGCGCACCCGGGCCGCGCCCATGCCCACGAACATCTCCACGAATTCCGAACCGCTGATGCTGAAGAAGGGAACACCGCTCTCGCCGGCCACGGCCTTGGCCAGCATGGTCTTTCCCGCGCCGGGCGGCCCCACCAGAAGGATGCCTTTGGGGATCTTGCCGCCAAGCTCGGTAAATTTTGCCGGCGTTTTCAGGAATTCGATAACCTCCACCAGTTCCTGCTTGGCCTCATCCACCCCGGCAACATCGTCGAAGGTTACGTTCAACTCGTTTTCCATATAGATTTTGGCCTTATTTTTGCCGAGGGTCATGAATCCGGCCTGCTGGCCCCCCATGCGCTTCATCATGAAATACCAGATTCCGACAAACAGAATGACCGGGAGGATCCAGGAAAGAAGGTCCTTCAGGAATGTGGATTCGATCTCTCCCTTGAAGCTGATTTTATATTGATCCAGGAGTGTGGAGAGTTCAGGATCGACCCGGATTGTCCGGAAGCCCCTCGTTTCCCCGGTAACGGTGTCCTCCGCTTTCATCTTGCCCTGGATCTGATTGGCCGTAATGGCTACTTCCGTGATCTTGCCGTCTTTGAGCAGGCTGAGAAACTGGCTGTAGGGGATCACCTGATGGGCTAACATGGAGGCAATATAGCTCTGGACGATCAGAACCACCCAGACACCCAGCATGACATACCAGATTGAAAACTTGTATTTTTTTTCCATTGCGATCCTTCCTTTATCGTGGCGGCCTTTTACAAAACTTTACCAGATTCAGATATTAACCTCAAGATCATTTGATTATTTCAGGACGGACAGAATTTCCCTGCTTTGCGAAAGCCCTGCAAACGGGCCCAGGTTCCAGGGCCGTGTGGATATCGCCGGCCGGCTTACGAACCCATGGCCCGCTTCAAAGGTTTGAGCAGGGTCAGGATGATGATGCCGGCCAGCCCGGCGATACCGGCCGCCAGAAGAAAGAAATGTTCTGCGGGCCACAGGTCCCAGAAACGCCCGACGTACCCGGCCAGATAGTTGCCGGCAAACTGGGCCATGAACCAGACGCCCATGAGCATGGAAACCATTCGTGCCGGGGCCAACTTGGTCACCAGAGACAGGCCCACCGGTGAAAGAAACAGCTCGCCCAGGGTGAGCACAGCATTGAAGCCCACCAGCCAGAGCATGCTTACCGGAACACCGTCGGCGGCAAACTCATCCGCCGAGGGAACCAGCACCAGAAAAGCTGCGGCGAGCAGAAAACAGCCGATGGCCATTTTAGCGGGCGATGAGGGTTCCCGTTTGCTTCGGGCCTGCCAGGCCCAGAATGTCGTGATCAGCGGCGTGAACAGGAAAATGAACATCGGGTTGAGGGACTGAAACCAGGTGGCCGGTACTTCCCATCCCAGAATGTGCCGGTCCGTGTCCGCATCGGCCCACATGGCGATCGTGTTGCCCTGCTGTTCAAAGGCGATCCAGAACAGCATGACCACCGTGCAGATAACCGCCAACCCCAGGATGCGGCGTCCTTCGTTGCCGTCGAGACCGGCCGGTGCGGTGGTTTCTTCAGCCGGGCCGGCCTGCCGGTCCAGATTATCCGGGGCAAGCCAGCGCCGGCCCCAAAGATAGATACACAGCCCGGCCAGCATGCCCACACCCGCTGCCCCGAAACCGTAATGCCAGCCGTAAATCTCGCCCAGGGTGCCACAGATCAGCGGCGCCATAAATGCCCCCAGGTTGATTCCCACGTAAAAAATACTGAAGGCCTGGTCCCGGCGCGCATCTCCGTGGGCATAAAGGTTGCCCACCTGCGTGGAAATGTTCGGTTTGAAGGCGCCGTTACCCAGAACCAGAAGGGCCAGGGCCGGATAAAACAGAGATTCAAAAACCATCACAAAATGCCCCAGCGCCATGAGCGCACCGCCCAGGATTACGCTGCGGCGCTGGCCGAGAATACGGTCGGCCAGCAACCCTCCGAAAAACGGCGTAAAATAGACCAGACCGGTGTAAAGGCCGTAGATACGGGAAGCGTCGGCATGGGAAAACATCATCTGCTTGACCATGTAAAAAACCAGCAGCGCCCGCATGCCGTAATAGGAAAACCTTTCCCACATCTCGGTAAAAAACAGGACGTAAAGCCCCTTGGGATGGCCCCACAGGGTGTCTTGCGTCGACGACATATTCACCACTCCACGATTTCCGATGGCAGATCACGGCTGTTCGGTTAACGCCGGCGGACCAACATGTAACAGCAGGGCCGGGGTCGGCGATTGTTCCCCCTCCAGATCATCAGGTCTTGAAGGCCTCGACCAATGCATCCATGTGCTCCCCGGCTTTTAGGAGCCGCACCCTCGCGAATCCCGCCTCCCCAAGCCAATTCCTGATTTCATCAAAGGTGTAGGTGGAGCCTCCTGCCGTGTTTACGAGCATGTTGATTGCAAAAATTGCCCCTGCTTTTGGCTCCGTTCGGCCGGGCGCCATGACGTGATCACGAATGATGATCCGGCCCCCGGGGACCATGGCGCGCAGCACCTTCCGGAACAACCCGACGTTTCTTTCGGGGCTGCCCTGATGGATGATGGCGGAAAGCAGGGCCAGGTCGTGTCCACCGGGAAGTTCGTCCTCATAAAAATCTCCCGCCACGAGATGGACCCGGTCGAGCATTCCCGCCTCGGCCAGGGACTCGCGGGCGATCGGGATGACCGCGGGCCTGTCGAAAAGCGTTGCCTTCATTTCCGGGGCAGCCTTGAGAAAAGCGATGGTGTAGGTGCCGGAGGCGCCGCCCACGTCGATCAGGTTCCTTGCAGGGCCGGGTTGGATAGCCGTCACGATTTTATGCGCCAGGGGCGTTCCCACCACGTGCATGGCCCCGATGAAGGCGCGCAGTTCGTCGGCACCGCGGTCGCGGGATCCCGGGGCTTTGTTCAAGCCGGTCCCTTGAATTTTTGGAGTAAGGTCAGACCAGCTCTCCCACAGGTGGGCCGCATGGAGAATCATCGGCAGGACCGTCCGGGGACTTTGATCGGTCAGGAACGGGGCAGTATCGGGAGCGGATATATACGTGTCTTCCTTCTTGGAAAGCAAGCCCATTGCCGTCAGCGCATCAAGGAGAATGGTCAGACCTCGCAGATCGGCATTCAGCCTGCCTGCAAGATCCTTGGCGGTTGAAGGCATTGGGTCCAGAAGGGTAAAGAGATTCATCTCGGCCGCGGACAGAAGAATCCGGCTTTCCATGAACTGCCGGGCGAGCTTCAGAATGGCGTCAGGGCTGTTGTCGGGTTTCATGGGCACCTTCCGATCGGTTCCTTTCTAGTGATGGATCTGATTTTCGAAAATGTTCCATGCTTAAAGCCGGAATTCAGGGTTTTTCGGCTGTCGATCCGAACCTCTCACCTTCGTGAAACCCCGCATGGCCTTCACACCGGCTTATTCGAGTCGCCGAATGCGTCCCTCTTCCTTGGCCGTAATCACCCCGCGCCGCCGGATGGTATCGACAACCAACTCCCTCAACGGCAGACCTGTCTTGATATGCGGTTTGTCTTTTAGCACCGGATAGTTGTCGCCGCCCGTGGCCAGAAAATCGGGTATGACAACTTCATACACGGTTTGGGGTTGCAGCGGCTGCCGGTTTTGCCCGACACGAACATTCACCGCAGAGCGGCCGCGCACCTCAAAAGTCATGCCGGAGACCTGCAGGAAACCGCCGTCCTCATCCGCACGCGAGCCTCTGACGGCCCTTTGCAGGACCTGTTCGATCTCGGCCCCGGTCAATTCCATCACCACCAGTTCATTGGCAAAGGGCAGGGTTTTGAAGACATCCTCGACCGTCACCTTTCCCTATAATCCTTACAGAGAGGATCTGTAAACAGATTATTACTCCGGCAATATTGACGAACTCGTAAAAAGTCGTCAAGATTTATTATCATCTGATATTCTCACCTCGACCGAGTGTTCCCGGCGGTCGTCGACAAGAGGAATCGACTGGTCGGTCTGATCGATACCATCAACCGTCACACCCACCCGGCCATCAACTTCGGGCGTGCGCAGGATTGCGATGTGGTAGCCCGTTTCCCGATACCGGTAGTGCACTTTAAAGCCTTTCCAATCAGATGGGATACAAGGAGAGAGACGCAGCTTGTCCTCCTCCAGCCTCACCCCCAGGAGTGACTCCACGATCAGCCTGTACAGCCATCCGGCTGAGCCCGTGTACCATGTCCATCCGCCGCGGCCGGCATGCGGCGAAACCGCATAAACGTCGGCCGCAACAACGTAAGGTTCCACCTTGTAGGTCGCAACCGCCTCGGGAGAGTCGGCATGGTTCACCGGGTTGATCATCGCCAGCAGTTCCCAGGCACGCCGGCCGTCGCCCAGGGAGGCAAAGGCCATCGCCGCCCAGATCGCCCCATGGGTGTACTGCCCGCCGTTTTCCCTCACACCCGGGACATACCCTTTGATGTAGCCGGGATTCAACGTTGAGGTGTCGAACGGCGGGTCCAGAAGTTGGATCAGTCTGAGATCCCGGCGCACGAGGCGCTGATCCACCGCTTCCATGGCCAGGCGGGAGCGTTCGGGATCCCCTGCGCCAGACAGAACCGACCAGCTTTGGACAACGGAATCGATTTGGCATTCGGCGCTCTCCATCGAACCCAGCGGCGTGCCGTCGTCAAAGTATGCGCGGCGGTACCACAGACCATCCCAGCCATTGAGCCCGATATTCCGGCAAACCTGTGCCGCTTCAAGCTCACAGCGGTTGGCAAAGGCGATGTCGCCGCGGGCGCGGGCCAACCCGGTAAACCGCATGAGGACATCATAGAGGAAGAACCCCAACCAGACGCTTTCACCCTTTCCCTCCGCACCCACCAGGTTCATGCCGTCGTTCCAGTCTCCGGAGCCGATGAGCGGCAATCCATGTTCGCCGAACCGGAGACCGCGGAGAATCGCACGCACACAATGTTCATAGAGGCTGACGGTTTCCGGAGACCGCGAGGGCAGATCGTAATACGAGTCTTCCTCCATCTTGACCGGGCGTCCCTGGATGAAAGGGATGAGCTCGTCCAGTACACCGGTGTCCCCTGTGGCCAGGACATAGCGGCACGCCGCAAGCGGCAGCCAGAGGTAATCGTCCGAACAGTGAGTCCGCACGCCCCGGCCCACGGGGGGGTGCCACCAGTGCTGGACATCTCCTTCGGGATACTGGCGGGCCGCGCTGATCAGCAGATGCTCGCGTGCAAAACGTGGTTCGGCGTGGATGAGGGCCATCACATCCTGCAGTTGGTCGCGAAAACCGAAGGCGCCTCCGGACTGGTAATACCCGCTGCGCGCCCAGAGGCGGCACGCCAGGGTCTGATACAAAAGCCAGCCGTTGGCCAGCACATTGAGGGACGGGTCGGGTGTTTCCACCTGAACGGCGCCGAGCGTATGTTTCCAGTACTGCCACACCGCCTCCAGCGCGTCCCGCGCCGCCGCCGATCCCCGGGAAAGATGTACGAGTCGTCGTGCGGCTGCGGCATCCTTCTCCGAGCCGAGCGTGAAGACGATACTCTTCTCCTGCCCATCGGCTATCTCAAAGGAAACCTGGATTGCGGCGCACGGGTCCAGGGCGGCCCCGACCCTGCCGGAGAGCCGTGACCGGCTCATCGCAGCCGGACTCCGGAGCGTACCGTTGCGTCCCAGAAACTCCGTCCGGTCGCTGCTGACAGACCTCGTCCCGCCATCCGCGTCGAAAAAGGCAGTCCGGTTGGGAAACTCCGTATTGTAATGGTTCCGCGCGAAGAGCGCCCCGCTCGCGGGATCGACTTCGGTCACCACATGCATGGCCGATTTTTCCCGAAGATTCCCCAGGACCCACTCTACGTATCCCGTGACGGAGAGCCGGCGGGATCGGCCGGAATCGTTCCGGACCCTGAGCACCGTGAATTTGACAGGCGAATCCGTGGCTACGTACACCCACACCTCGGAGCGGATGCCGCGTTCCGTGTGTTCGAAAACGCTGTAGCCGAATCCGTGCCGGGTGACGTAGGGCGTCATCCCGCGGCTGGGCAGCGGCATGGGAGACCAGAAATGGCCGCGCTCTTCATCGCGAATGTAAAAGGCCTCTCCGCTCGCATCGCTCACCGGGTCGTTATACCAGGGGGTGAGGCGATACTCGTGGGCGTTCTCGGCCCAGGTGTAGGCGGAACCGCTCTCGGACAGAACGGTTCCAAAATGCGGATTCGCCAGGACATTGACCCAGGGCGCCGGGGTCACCTGACCGGGTGTGGTCGAAATGACATACTCCCGCCCATCGGGGGTGAATCCGCCAAGCCCGTTGAAAAACATCAGGTCATGGCGGGGCAGTGCGGTAACGGCTGGGGATGCCTCACGGTGAGTCCGGGACACCGTCATGTGCGGCATGGTCATTTCCACGGAATTTCGATGGTTGAGCTGGTCGGCAAGCGATCCTTTGGCGTCGGTGATGATGGCGCGGGCGACCGTCTGGATCAGGATGCGGTCCTCATTCGCGATCTGGTCCGCGGGCCTTACGAAGATACTGCCGCGTTTGTCGGTCACATTGGCCTCGACGCCTGCCGCAATGAGCCCCATGATCTGATCGTGGAGCAGTTGCCGGTAACCCGCGTGATCCTCGTTCCAGATAACCAGGTCCACCGCGAGTCCCTTCAGGCGCCAGTAGGCATGGGCCTGCACGAGCTGACGGACCAGTTCGATATTGGCCGGATCTTCGATCGAAAGCAGCACGATCGGCAGATCGCCGGAGATGGCATAGCCCCAAAGACCAGATTGGCCACGGCGGTTCTTCAGGAGAATCCCCGCACCGGCCCGCAGCGAGGCATTGGCATAGATCACCGAGCCGGCAAGACGCCCGTAAAGCTGCGCATCGGCCTCGCTGGCGTTGATCTGTCGCAGGAGCACCTGGCTGTGTGTCCACGCCAGATCGAAGACCCGGTCCGCCAGGCGCCGATCCTGGTATTTTTCCACCAGGCTCAGGGCTGCATCGCGCGTCTCCCCCACACCGGTGACCATGCTGACCGTGGCCTTTTCGTCCGATTCGAGCGTGATACGATAACGGATCGCGACGATCGGATCCAGAACCGAGCCCTCACTGCCCGTCAGCTCCGACAGCTGGGTCATCGCCTGGGGGCTGGCAACGGTATTACCGCGGCCGATAAACTGCATGCGGTCCGTCTCATAGGATATCTCCCCGATGTCCGCCCCCTGGACGGCCATCAGATGAAACAGGCAGGGGGTGGGCTCGCCCCGGGAACGCGGCCGGCGGGTGCAGAATATGGCCCGTTCCCGGCGGAGGATTTCGGTCTGAACAAAGAGATTGCTGAACGCCGGATGCAGCATATCAGCGGCCGGCGGGGTGAGAACCACCTCCGCATAGCTCGTGACATCGATGGTTCTGCGCCCTCCGGAGCGGTTGGTGATGGTGATGCGGCGCAACTCCATGTCGTCTTCGGGGGAGACGGCGATCTCCGTATGGGTGTCCAAACCGCTGTCGCTGCGGCGGAACTCTGCCCGCCCCTCCGAGAAGATCGCTTCGTAACGGTCCGCCTGTTTAGGGACCGGCCGGCAGGCCGTGGACCAGAACTCGCCGCTCTCCACATCGCGGAGATAGCAGAAGGTCCCCCAGGAGTCGCAGGTGGCATCTTCGCGCCAGCGCGTTACGGCGAGATCCTTCCAACGGCTGTAGCCCCCGCCCGCGCTGGTCACCATTACGTGGTAGCGGCCGTTCGACAGCAGCTGCACTTCCGGGACCGGTGTATCCGGGGTGCTGAAAACGCGAATGGGCGTGGCCTGAGGGCTTAAGTCCCGATGGTTGTCTGAGAAATCGGCGGTGTGCGCGTAAAACGCTTTCACCTTGGGGACGCGTTCCTGGAGGAGCAGCAGGGTCGCCTGAAACAGGGGTTCCGATTCAAACCGCTTCTGCATCGGACGGTCCAGGAGCAGGCAGGCGAAGGCAAGGAGACTCATGCCCTGATGATGGGCCATGAAGGAGCGGACCACAGCGCTGGATTGCCCCCGCGGCAGACGCGAAGGCGTGTAATCGATCGCCTCATAGAAACCGTACTTTCCGGCAGCCCCTTCCGCCGCGAGCTGTTCGAGATTCCGGCACGCCGCTTCGGGCGCCACCATCAATGCCATCGCTGAGGAATACGGCGCAATGACCAGGTCGTCTGCCAACCCGCGCTTGAGTCCCAGACCCGGCACGCCGAACGCCCGGTACTGGTAGTTGAGGTGCACGTCGATGGCGTTGTAGCCCGATTCGGAGCTGCCCCAAGGCACTCCGCGCTGACTTCCGTACTCGATCTGCCTGGCCACGGCCGCCTTCATGGTCTGGTCGAGCAGGGTGTGTTCGTAGGTCGGCATCACCAGAAGCGGCATGAGGTATTCGAACATCGAGCCGCTCCAGGAAAGGAGGATCGGCTCCCCCCCGGCCGTGGTGAGCAGCCTGCCCAGGGCGAACCAGCTCTCCTGCGGAAGTTGCCCCTGGGCAATGGCCACGAAGGTGGAAAACCGCGCCTCCGAAGCCAACAGATCGTAAAAGCTCGGGTCCTGCCGGTGTTCCGTGACGTTGTATCCGATGGAGAGCAGATGGCGCGCCTTGTTGAACAGGAAGCCATATTCGATTTGGGCGAATTTGCCGCATTGACGCGCCAACCGTTCGATGGCCTCGATCCGTTCCTCGGCGCGGTGCATTGCCTCCTTGACGAGCCCGGCGAGTTCCACCCCCTGCGCCTCCGCTTCGGGTGGCGCATCCGGGGTCGGCCGCCGGCCTCCGGCCGGAAAGCCTTCCTTCTCCACGCCCAGCAATTGGCGAAGCGTCGGGATCTCCGCCGTATCGCGGAGGGCGCTGAGGTAATCTGGCAACACCGGCAGTCCGGCCCAGGGAGCGAGAAAAGCGAGCTCGTCGAGCGCAGCCCGGCATTGCCCGGCAAGGGAACGCGCCCACACCGGCAGGGGACTCCCGGGATCGGCAGTAAGGTCTTCACATGCGGCGACAACTTCCGCTGCGGACGCCACAAGCTTTTCAAGGCAATGACTTGCCGCGGCGAGCGTGGCAGGCGGGGAATCGTTTGTGGCCATGAGCAACTGCCTGAATGTCATGAGAGAATCAGAGGGGGTCCATTCCGGGGTGGCTGCCGCAATGTCCGCAAGAACCTGCAGCGTGTCTCCGAGCCCCTCCCAGAATCGCGGTCCCAGGATCTTTTGATCGGGAAGAGCGAGGAGCCCCGGACGCAGTGTCAGCAGGTGACCCGCCAGGTTTCCGCTGTCCACGGAAGAGATGTAAAGGGGAGGCAGCGGTTTTAGGGAACGGGTGTCGTACCAATTGTAGAAGTGGCCCTGGTACCGCTCCAGGGTCTCCATGGTGTCAAAGGCCTTCTGTGTGCGCTCGATGAGCTGCGCCGCCGAGAGATAACCGAAGTCATGGGCGGCGAGGTTGGCCAGGAGCGACAGGCCGATGTTGGTCGGCGATGTGCGATGCGCGACCACGGGGGCGGGATGCTCCTGGAAGTTGTCCGGCGGCAGCCAGTGATCTTCCGGGCCGACGAAGGTCTCGAAAAACGCCCAGGTTCTCCTGGACAGGGTCCTGAGGAAGAGGGTTTGATCCGTCGAAAGTCTCGCTTCACGGCGCGTCAGCGGCAGGCTGATCCACCAGGAAATCGCGGGGGAGGAAAACCAGAGGAACAGGATGGGCAGAGCCGCGCCCAGGCTGTCCGGCCGAACCAAGGCAAGGGTGACGGCCGTAGCGGCGGCAAGGACGGGTGCGAACCACAGGGCTCCATAGGCGCCGACGAGATCCCCCCGGTTGCGATCGGTGTCGCCCGACGGATTCCATTCAAGCAGCCGCCGGTTTGAGATCCCCATCCGCCAGACCGTACGCACGATGGCATCGAGGCTGAATAACGCCTCGTAAGGCAGGCACAGGAGCGTAAAGGCGGCCTGGGCGAAGCGCCTGCGGACGGAACGCAGGACGTCGGCCAGGTGCTGACCCAAAAGGATGTCGGCCGGCTTCCGCAGTCCATCGAGGAGGGAGGTCAGGACCGCAGGAATCAGAATGATCCCGAGTGCGGCCAGGGTCCAGAACCAGGGCGACGCCAGGAGCATCCAGCCCAGCAGCAGCAAACCCGTCAGCGCCGCGGGCACCAGAGAGCGTCGCAGATTATCAAGGATTTTCCACCGGGCCAGAGGGGAGAGGGGATTTTTCTGTACCCCCCCGTCAGGGCCCGGGACGCCGGGCAGCAGCCACCTCAGCAGCTGCCAATCCCCGCGAATCCACCGGTGACGGCGGCTCACGTCGGCACTGTAGCGGGAGGGGTGCTCCTCGTAGAGCTGCACATCGCTCAACAGACCCGCCCGGGCGTAACACCCCTCTAAAAGATCGTGGCTGAGGATCCGGTTCTCGGGAAAACGCCCCTTGAGCGCCAGATCGAAGGCATCCACGTCATAGATGCCCTTGCCGATGAACGACCCCTCGCCGAACAGGTCCTGGTAGACATCGGATACGGCCCGTGTATAGGGATCAATGCCGGGATCGCTCCCGAACAGCGCCGCATACCGCGACCGGTTCATGCCGGGCAGGCTCACGGCAACCCGCGGCTGGAGGATCCCGTATCCCTCGCAGACGCGCCCGTGGTCCCGGTCGTATCGGGCGCGGTTAAGCGGGTGCGCCATAGCCCCCACGAACTGACGGGCGGTATCGCGCGGCAACTGCGTATCGGTGTCCAGGGTGATCACGTATTTCACATTTGATAAGACGGACGTGTCACCGATGACAAGCGAAAAACGGGCCCCGGAGCCCCCCTGTGTCTCACCGCGCAGCAGGGCATTCAAATCTGCAATTTTCCCCCGCTTGCGCTCATAACCCATCCAAATCCGGTCCCGGGGATTCCAGCGGCGCGGACGATGGAATAGAAAAAAGCGGTCGCCTTTGGGATCGCCGTACTTTTCATTCAGCCCCTCGATCCCTTTTTGGGCCAGCCACAGCAGGGCTTCGTCTTCGGGCAGGGTTTCGGCGGGGGCATCGCGAAAATCGGTCAGCAGGGCGAAGTGCAGGTGATCGTCCCGATTGGCCAGGAACCGGACTTCCATCGCCTCGATCAGCCCGGCGATGCTCTCGGCACCGGTTAGCATCGTCGGAACCACAACCAGGGTGCGGAATTGCGTCGGGATCCCCTCTGAGAAGTCCATGCGCGGTAAAGGATGCGGCAGGACCAGCAGCGTCGAGAGCCAGTTCACCAGGGCGATCGCCAGATGGCTGGTGGAAAAAAGCAGGAGCAGGCCGATCAACGCCAACGGCAAATCCTGCAACCCATCGGCATGGGTCTTCATCAGCAACATCCCGGCGAAGAACAGCGTCAGCAGGAGGATCGAGCCGCCATAGAGCAGAAAAGGAAACCGGCGGCTCCCTTCTTGGATGGCTTCCGAGGTCGGCAATCGCACATCAGCCAGCCGATCCAGTTCGGCCGCCCCTCGATCGAGCAGGTAAAAGCCGACGTGTGCGGCGCGATCCGCGCCGCCCTTATCGGCCGCCCCCTTCATGGCAAGCCGGATCGCCAGGCGCGCGACTTCGCCCTCGGACAACGGGCTGAACTTCGCGGTCTTTTCGATCACGTGGCGGTAACGGTCACGCGTGGAAAAATCCATTTTGCCGTAAACATCAACGGGATCCTCACGCAGGATCCTGTCAACCAGACTCATCGTCTCAACGAACTCCCGCCAGTCCATGGAACCGAGGAAACGGAGGCTGCCGATACTGTTGCTGATGGAGACCTGGTCGGCGGCCTGCTGCTGGGTTTCCGCATCCACGAGCTGCTTGATGGTCCGTCCGTCTTCGGAGAGGCGCTGCGCGATCCAGGTCAGTGGCAATGCGAGGGCTGGGCCTTGTCCTTGCAGGCGGCGCGTCAGCTCCGCCACAAAGGAACTGACCATGGGCGGATTCGATCTGGCCATGTCGGCGATCACCAGGATCAGGTTCTTCGGGTCCTTCGCGGCACTCTGTGTCATCTGATCCGCCCAGTAATCGGCCAGGTTGCAGTCGACCCTGTCGGTGGCGATCCTGACGGCAATGCGGCGGAGATTCTCGATCAGCGCCAGGCGCAGCATGATGGGGACGGCCCACAATTCGCCCAGCTTCAGGGGAATGACGGTCTGATATGCGGCGACAAACCGGCTGAGACTCTCCGGATCAGCCCGCCCGTCGCCGTGGGAGATCGTCTCCAGCGCAATGTCATAGACCCGCGGAAGGCCGGCCGAAGGACCTTTCAGCAAACGGGGCAGCTCCCGGCTGTACCCTCTGGGCAGATGCCGTCTGGCAGTGCGGATCTGCTCCTCGATCAGATAAAAGTTATCGAGCAGCCATTCCCCGGCCGGCGTGATCCGCCGGTCGTCCTTGGCCGCCTCGGTCAAGAGGCTCCGGACGCTGAGCAGCAGGGCTTCGTTTTCGTCCAGCCGCGCCAGCAGAAGATCCGGCGCGCGTCCGGGACTCAATTGGTGTGAACCCGCCAGGTTCTTGCCGTGTTGCTCCATCTGATCGGCGCTGAACAGCTCCGCACGCAGCGGCAGCTCGTCACCGGTATGTTTTCTCCCCAGATCTGTTCCCGTAAGGGACGACTTCATGCGGAGTAAAGGTTTACGGATCTTATGATTTCTCACGTTCATGGGACAGGACACCTGAACAAAACCCCGTTTCTTCAATTACGAGAAACGGGGTCTCAACAATTCCGCCCAATTTCCCCTATATGTCAGGGGTTAAACGAAAGGGCTATCCTTAACATCAGTGCGTTTCACCTTTATTTAAGTTACTATCATATAATGATCAATAAATCATATTTTTTATGCTCTTTTTTATTGCAAAGCCATGAATGTTTTGATAGAAAATCCCCCAAAAAGTAATAGAATACCCTCCGTCACCCTCCCCCACCACACTCTTTTTTTTTGGGGGGGTAATCGTTATAAGTATAATACACTTATTTGCATTGCTTCAGATTCGTAAAGGTATTGGGAGACGATGATGGTTAAGGCGAAACAGCGTGTCGATGCTTTCTCAAAATGCCCGACGGGCATCAGGGGTCTCGATGAGATCACGAAGGGAGGGCTTCCGAAAGGCAGGCCGACCCTGATCTGCGGCTGCGCGGGTTCCGGCAAGACGCTTTTTGCCATGGAGTTTCTGATGCGGGGCGCCAGGAATTACAAGGAACCCGGGGTCTTCATGACCTTCGAGGAGACAGCGGATGATCTGGCGAAGAACTTCATCTCCCTGGGTTTTGATCTCCACGACATGGAGTCCCGCGGTCTCATCGCAACGGACCACGTCGTCATCACGCGAAGCGAGATTGAGGAGACGGGTGAGTACGACCTGGAAGGACTGTTCATCCGCCTGGGAAGCGCCATCGATTCCATCGGAGCGAAGCGGGTTGTCCTGGATACCATCGAAGCCCTCTTCTCCGAGCTGCCCAATGCCACGATCCTTCGGGCAGAACTTCGCCGGCTTTTTCACTGGCTGAAAGAGCGCAGCGTGACGGCTATCGTTACGGGTGAAAGCGGCGACAAAACCCTGACACGCTACGGGCTCGAAGAGTACGTCGCCGATTGCGTGATCCTCCTCGACTTCCGCATCGTGGAGCAGATTTCCACCCGCCGCCTGCGTATTGTCAAGTACCGCGGCTCATCTCACGGCGCCGATGAGTATCCCTTCCTGATCGACGAGCGGGGCGTCTCCATCCTGCCCATCACCTCCCTGGGACTCGACTACCCCGTCTCCACGGAGCGCGTCTCCACGGGCGTTCCCAAGCTGGATGCCATGCTGGGCGGGAAGGGGTTCTTCCGGGGCAGCACCATCCTCGTCTCCGGCACGGCAGGCACGGGCAAAACAAGTCTGTCGGCCACCTTTGCGGATGCCGCCTGCCGGCGGGGTGAGCGCTGCCTCTATTTTGCCTTCGAGGAATCGCCCCGGCAGATCATCCGGAACATGGGCTCCATCGGCATGGATCTCGGCCGGTGGGTGAAGAAGGGGCTTCTCA
>JAFGRP010000107.1 GCA_016935075.1 Deltaproteobacteria bacterium
GGAAGCTGATGTTCGGTAACATCGAATTATGAGTCAACGATCTCTTTTTAAACCCTCCTTGGGTAACATTTTATTTGAGGCAATTCGGGGCTGCGGTTTCCGCTTCTTCCTGTAGTCCTCGGGTGATAGATTTAGTCTGATGTCCTAAATTTCAAATGGCAATAGAGGCTTGGAAATATTTTTCATTACTAAGAAGTTTAAAAAAGCTAAACTGAGCGGCGATGAAACCGGCAGGCCAGGAACTACAATAGTACGTCCGGATAATGCAAAGTCCCAGGTGAGCCGCTGTCATTGACATCGCCGTGTTCCGATTTCAGCTTCTTAGCCAGGAATTGAACGCACACCCTCACTTTTGCCGATTCGGCCAGTCGTGATGGGTACACTGCACACACCTCGGCATCCTGATAGTATTCAGGAAGCACCCTGACTAGGCGCCCGGTCTTCAAGTGGGCGCTCACATCCCAAGTCGAGCGCAAGATGATCCCATGTCCATCCAGAGCCCACTGGTAAACGATCTCCCCATTATTTGTCGAAAGCGGACCACTCACCTTCACGGTCTTCAAACCTTCGGGACCCGTTAAACGCCATATGCCCATCGGAAGATCCCGTTCCCTGTTTACGAGGCATTGATGCTTACCCAAATCCGACAGCTCCCGCGGCGTTCCATGGCTCTCGATATATGCCGGAGCCGCGCAAAGTACTCGGCGATTTGCGCTGATCCGCTTGACGATGAAATATGGTTCGTATTTTCCAGCTATACGAACATCGATGTCAAACCCCTCGCCCAGCATGTCGACCGGGCGGTCCAGCAACTCAATGTGTACTCGTAGTGATGGATAAAGCTCCACAAGTTCCGAAAGGGCCGGTGCAACTCTTTTCCGCCCGAATCCAGGACTCGTGCTGATGCGAAGCAGCCCACGCGGGATCGTCCTTGACGAGGAGACCGCCCGGCTCATTTCATCGAAATCTTCGAGTATCCTCTGGGCCCACCGAAATACTGTATGGCCGTCTTCGGTCACGCTGACCCTGCGGGTCGTGCGATGCAGCAGCCGAACTCTTAAGGCAGACTCCAACAGCGAAATCCTCTTAGTGACAAAAGCGGGCGAACAACCCCATTCGTTGGCCGTAGCCACAAAACTCAAATTGCGTGCCACCGCGCAGAACAGTTTCAGGTCGTCGATAGGAGGAAGATTGTTCACGATTCGTGTCCTTTGAATTAACATTATGAGTATTTATTAAACGAATTGCAAATGATAAATTCACATTGCTTGAAATTTAGCGAAATAATCGGTCATGGGGATGTTTCGAATGAGCGGCAATAGAGGCAATCGATGCCAGGTCTCGTGGAGTGTAATCCCTTGGAAGCGCCAAATTGCCGTGACCTTCTGAAGATTCAGAATATTGGGAGGCCGTTGTGAAGAAACAGAGAAAGGCCTATGTGGCGATGACCAAATCCATATTTTGAAAGGAAAGCAAGCATGAAACACCACAACATTGCAGTGATTCCAGGAGATGGGGTTGGTGAAGAAGTCGCCCCTGAAGGAGTGAAGGTGTTAGATGCTGCCGGTGAATTGACGGGGGAATATAAATTTGGATATGAATATTTCCCGTACGGATGCAATTATTATCTCAAGCATGACAGGATGATGGCGGATGACGGTCTCAAGATTCTCAGACCGTTTGATGCGATTTATTTCGGCGCGGTCGGTTTTCCCACCGTGCCTGATCACATTTCTTTGCGGGGTTTGCGGGTGGCGATTTGCCAAGGGTTCGAACAGTATGTCTGCTATCGCCCCTGCGAATTGCTGCCCGGGATAAAATCTCCGCTCGCAGACAAGAAAGTAGGGGACTTTAATTTCATCGTCGTCCGCGAAAATACAGAAGGCGAGTATGCCGGTGCGGGCGGCCGAGGGCACCATGGCTTGCCGATTGAGGTTGCGGTCGAAACGTCCATATTTACGCGTGTCGGCATAGAGCGGGTCGTGCGGTACGCATATAAACTTGCACAAAGCCGCCGTAAAAGGCTCATTAGCGCGACTAAATCGAATGCTCAACAGCATTCACTGACCTTTTGGGATGAAGTGGTGAAGGAGGTGGGTAAGGAATTCCCCGATGTAAGCGTCGAGCGGGTGTTGATCGATGCGCTTTCGGCTCGGTTCATTTTGAAACCAGAATCGCTCGATGTGGTTGTCGCAACGAATCTCCACGGCGACATTCTCACCGATATCGCAGCGGCAATCAGCGGGAGCATGGGCATTGCGCCGAGCGGCAACATTAACCCTGAACGTGAGTATCCATCAATGTTCGAACCGGTTCACGGGTCAGCAATCGAAATCGTGGGAAAAGGCATCGCGAACCCGATCGCCATGATTTGGTGCGGCGCGATGATGCTCGATTTCCTCGGCCACAGGAAAGCCGCGAAATTGATTGATGCTGCGATTAAAGCCGTGACCGCGGAGGGCCGTATGTTGACACCGGATTTGGGAGGCACTGCAAAGACAAAGGAAGTAACGGACGCGATTATTGCAAAGATGCGCAACGGTATTTAGTTCACGCAAAAGCGAGTTCTTGTCAAATGGATGTCTGGAGCCCCCCGCCCACCCCTCGACGGGCTCGGGGTAATAAGAAAGGAGGGTTACGTCATGAAAAAAGCAGCAGTACTTTCCATTCTCGTCGGCATCGCCCTGAGTTTGACTCTGCCGGCCGTGGCCAAAGCGGACGTCATCAATCTTAAGCTGGGGCATGTCGCCCCCGCCGAGGAATCCTATGCCAAGGCGGCCGTACTGTTCGCCGAACGGGTCAAAAATTACACCGACGGCAACGTTCAAGTTCAGGTTTTTCCGAGCAGCCTGCTCGGCAACCAACGGGACTTGCTCGAAGGAGTGCAGCTGGGCACGGTTGATATTACGTTGACCAGCTCTGCTGTTCTGTCGGGCTTCCTTCCCAGGACTCTGGTATTCGACCTGCCTTTCATATTCCGAGACGCCGCGCATGTATACAAGGTCGTTGACGGTCCCCTGGCCAAGGAGATTTATGCCGGGGACGAGCAGAAGAAGATGAAGATCATCGACAACTGGGAAAACGGATTCAGGGACATCTCCAACAATAAACGGCCGATAGAAAAGCCCGACGACATGAAGGGCATCAAGATCCGGGTGATGGAAAACAAGTTGTACATCGAGATGTTCAAGGCGCTGGGAGCGGAACCCACGCCCATGGCCCGCGGAGAGCTCTTTACCGGCCTGCAGACCGGAACCGTCGATGCCCAGGACAACCCCATAGGCCAAACCTATACCTCGCGCTTCTACGAGGTTCAGAAGTACATTACTTTGAGTGGGCACACCTACTCGCCCGAACCCGTCGTGTTCAGCCTCGCCACCTGGAAGAAGATCCCCGCGAACTATCAGACGGCTATCCTTAAGGCCAGTGCCGACGCGAGGAAGTACAATCGTGAACTCAATGCGAGCCTGCAACAGGGCTACATCGAGAAATGTAAGGAAAAGGGCATGGTCGTGACCATCCTTTCGCCTCAGCAGAAGAAGATGTTCCAGGAAAAAATGATGCCCGTCTGGGACATGTTTGCGGATAAGATCGGAAAGGACCTGATCCTAAAGATCCAGAACACGAAGTAGGTTGAAAAGTGTATAAAGAGGGCAATCTTCGGACTGCCCTCTTTCGCCTGGAGTAAACATGAAAGCGCTCATGGCAATCACGAAGATTTTGGTCGGCTTCGTGAAATGGTCCGCCATTGTCGCCGCAGTGATAATGACCATCATGATCTTTCTTCAAGTCATATTCCGCTACTTGATCAAAGCACCTTTAAGCTTCTCCGAAGAATTGGCGCGCTACATGTTTGTCTGGTCCGTTGCGATGGGATCGGCGCTGGCGCTCAGAAAGCGCAATCACATCGGCGTAGAAGTCTTTGTTCAGTGGCTCCCGGTTCGTTTCCGCGACCAGGTCGAGATCCTCGGCAGCCTGCTCAGTCTCCTGTTTTTCGGACTGCTGGTCTGGTACGGCTTCGTCATGGTCGGCGCGACCATGGATCAGCTATCTCCCGCGCTTCTGCTGCCGATGGGCTACGTCTATCTGGCGATCCCGTCGTCCGGAATCGTCCTGTTCGTTTGCGAAATCGCCAATTTCCTTGAAAGCTATCTCGGCAGCGACGCTCGCGCAGAATCGGGCGTTCGGAGAGTAGAAAAATGACCGTCACCATACTGTTCATTGCGTTCGCGATTCTACTGGTCATAGGCGCGCCGATAGCGGTTGCGCTAGGACTCGCCACGGGGCTCGCCGTCCTTTATTTGGGCTTGCCCCTGACCCTGCTTGTCCAGCGCATGGTCGTGTCGAACGATTCCTTCCCTTTTATGGCCATACCGTTTTTCATCCTGGCCGGGTCGGTCATGACGCACGGCGGCGTATCGAAGAGGCTGGTTGCCTTCGCCGATTCCCTCTTCGGTTGGATGATCGGGGGGCTGGGCATTGTCGCGAAGCTGACAGGTGTCTTCTTTTCCGCCATTTCCGGATCGTCGGCGGCGACGACGGCGGCGGTCGGCGGCGTCCTCTTCCCGGAAATGGAGAAGCGCGGTTACGACCGCAGCTTTTCCGCCGCGATCATCGCCGCCGCCGGCGAGACCGGCATAATCATCCCGCCGAGCGTCCCGCTCGTGGTGTACGGGGTGATCGCCGGCGTGTCGATCGGCGATCTGTTTCTCGGCGGCGTTACTCCCGGCCTGCTCATGGGAATTTCCCTCTGTTTCCTGATCTATCATATTTCGAAGAAGAAGGGATACGGCGTCGACAAATTCAAAGGGGTGCGAAACATCTGGAGATCCTTCCGCGGTGCCGCCTGGGGCCTGGCCATGCCGGTCATCATTCTCGGCGGGATTTACGGCGGTATTTTCACCCCCACCGAGGCCGCGGTCGTCGCTGTTGCCTACGGGTTCTTTGTCGGTTTCTTCATCTACAAAGATCTCAAGATCTCGCACTTGCCCGAGGTTTTCGAAACGACCGTCATTGGTACGGCGGTCGTCATGTTTATCATGAACGCAGCCGGGCTTTTCAGTTGGGTGATCACCCGGGAACAGTTTCCAGACCATCTCGCGGCCTACTTCATCAGCCTGACGAGCAACCCGATCATCTTTCTGATGCTGATTAACGTGCTGCTTTTAGTCATAGGATGCATCATCAACGCGTCGGCCGCGATCACCATCCTGACACCGATTCTGGTGCCCATCGTCATACAGCTCGGAATCGACCCGATCTTCTTCGGCGTGATCATGACGGCGAATCTGGCGATCGGGTGCCTAACACCGCCCGTCGGCGTCGACCTGTTCGTCGCTTCCAGCATTTCCGGCGTTTCGATCTCCAAGATGTCGCGGGCCATTGTGCCCTTCATGATCATGCTGATCGTGCTGCAGGTGATCGTCACCTATTTCCCGTCCATTACGATGTGGTTGCCGAATGCACTGAAGTAGAAAACCGAAAAAGAGACGCCGTCAAGGGTGTGACTGGACGATCCCGCCGGCGTGCTCTCGATTTCAGCGGCAGCGCGACAGCCTGCGCCGCAAGTCACGTGTGCCGAGCATGCCCGACAGCTTGGGAGACCTATGAAGTACCGTGAACTGGATAGCAAGCTCGACCTCCCTCTTTCGTGAGGCACACTATCTGCTATCAATCCTCTATTTCCAAATTCTTTGAAATGTTTCAATTGGATTCTCATATATTGAACCAGCATGCATCATTTAAACCGATAATCTTCGATTCCTGGAGCATGCATCTGTTGCGTAGTAGTAGGTGCAGCCGAGGTTGGCATGCATCGCTTTTTCGCTGCTTGTAAGCCCTCAATAACAAATACAAGTCGTTGGTTTTGATATGCGGGTCTGTCCATTGAATAAGGATCGTAAGTGTGTACATGACTGATGGTCTATTTTTTATTTGAGTCTGATTGATTTCCTATAGATTTATCCATCTGATTTTTCGTTTCATAGTGCAATCTTCTGTAAATCGTGATAATTGGATCCCAGTATGTAAAAGGTGATTGCAATAAACTATCGATAATGATCGGATATGGCGATATCGTCGATCGGTTGCACTCCGTCCGGGATCGGTTCAGCGAATCACCAATTCCAAAGCACGTATAAACCGGAAGGTCCCCTTTTCTTACAACGGAATGTTGTTGTGCTTCTTGGGGAGTCTGACCTCCGTCTTGTCCGGAAGCGCATCCAGCAGGGTGACAACCCGCCGGCGCGTGTCCCGGGGACGGATGATCTCATCGAACATCCCGAGACCGGCGGCGAAGTAGGGATTGTTGAACTGCTCCTCGTAGGACCGGACCAATTCCATCCTCTTACCCGCCGGGTCAGGCGCCACGGCGATCTCCTTCCGGTAGATGATGTTGCAGGCCCCTTCCGCCCCGATCACGGCGATCTCGGCCGACGGCCAGGCCATGACGTAGTCGGCCCCGAGATGCTTGCTGCACATGGCGATGTAGGCCCCGCCGTAGGCTTTTCTCGTGAAAACCGTGATCTTCGGGACCGTCGCCTCGGAATAGGCGTGGAGGATTTTCGCCCCGTGGCTGATGATACCCGACCATTCCTGATGCGTGCCGGGCATGTAACCCGGGACGTCCGAAAAAGTCAGCAGCGGAATATTGAAGGCATCGCAGAACCGGATGAAACGGGAGGCCTTGTCGGAGGCCTGGACGTCGAGAACGCCCGCGTTGAACCTGGGGTTATTGGCGATCACGCCGACCGGACGGCCCTGGATCCGGATGAAGGCGACGACCATGTTTTTCGCCCAGAGTTCATGGGGTTCGAACATCACGCCCCCGTCCGCGACGGCCGTAATCACCCGCTTCATGTCGTACGCCCGGTTGGCGCGGTCCGGGATGATCGCGTCCAGTTCAGGACATTCCCGGTCCGGGCTGTCCGTTGCGGGTACGGTGGGCAGCGGGCTGTGGCAACTGTCGGGCAGGTAAGCGAGCAGTGTGCGGATCTTGGCGAGGCAGTCCTCGTCGCTCTCGGTGGCAAAGTGGCAGACGCCGCTCTTCGTCGCATGGGCGTTGGCGCCGCCCAGGTCTTCATGGTTCACCTCCTCGCCGATGACCGCCTTGATCACGTCGGGGCCCGTGATGTACATGAAACTGCTCTTTCTCACCATAAAGACCCAGTCCGTCAGGGCCGGGGAATAGACCGCCCCGCCCGCCGTGGGGCCCATGATCGCCGTAATCTGGGGGATGTAGCCGGAGGCGATGGTGTTGCGGTAGAAGATGCCGCCATAGCCCTCCAGGGAGGTCACCCCCTCCTGGATCCGGGCGCCTCCGGAGTCGTTCAGGAAAATAAAAGGCTTCCGGGAGCCCAACGCCATGTCCATTACTTTCCAGATCTTTTTGGCATGCATCTCGCCGAGGCTTCCGCCGGCGCTGGTGAAGTCCTGCGCAGCGGCAAAGACGGTCCGGCCGTTGATCGATCCGAAGCCGGTGACCACGCCGTCGGCCGGGATCTCCTTCTCGCCGAGGCCGAACAGCGTCGAACGGTGCTTCACGAAAAGCTGGACCTCCTGGAAACTCCCGGGGTCGAAGAGGAGACCGACCCTCTCACGGGCGGTCAGTTTCCCGAGCTCGTGCTGCTTGCGGACCATCTTATCCCCGGCCATCGCCATCAGCGCCGCTTTTTTCTCTTCAAGAATCCCGATTTTTTCTTCCGTCGAACCCTTCGAATCGTTTCCCATTGTTCATCCCCCGTGCGAGTGATCATAGCCGTTCCGATCCGCTTAATTCGAAGTTTCCGTTGCGGCGGGACGGCATTATTAATGTGCTGCGCCCTCAAGGAGCCTCATGGCCGTCCCGGTCGATATGATCGGTCCTCCCGCGGAGACCCGTTTCTGACCGCTCCGCGGAACGATTTCCAGACACTTTCCGGCTTGACCGGAGGCGCCCTGTTGGGATACGGTCTATAGCAGTCTTAAAAGGACTTTTTCAACATAATTCATCGCCTTTTTGACGATTTTCTTGGAAATTGTGAGAAAACGGACGTGAGAAATATCCGAATGGTCGTCGAATACGACGGCACCGCCTATTGCGGCTGGCAGCGCCAGGAAAACGGGCTTTCCATCCAGCAGGTCCTCGAGGCATCCATCGGCCGGATGACCGGCGAGGCCATTAGGGTTATCGGTTCGGGCCGGACGGATGCGGGGGTGCATGCCCTGGGCCAGGTTGCCCATTTCCACACCGCCGCCCTTCTCGGCGAGCGAAATTTTCTGATGGGGATCAACAGCCTTCTCCCGGCGGATATCGCCGTCCGCGAGATCCGGGAGGTCGATCCCTCCTTTCACGCCCGCTTCGATGTGAAAAGCAAGGTTTACATTTACCGGGTCTGCAACCGTTCGGTCCGACCGGCCCTGGAACGACTGTACGCCTGGTTCGTCTGGGAACCCCTCGATCTGGAGAAGATAGAAGGGGTACTGAACCTTTTCCGCGGGACGCATGATTTTACCTCGTTCTGTTCCACCCACACGGACGGCCCCGATCACGTCCGGACCATTCGCGCCATCGCCGTGGAGAAAGATGACAAGGGCATCATCCAATTTTCATTGGAAGCGGACGGTTTTCTGAGGTATATGGCGAGGACCATCGTCGGCGCCCTGGTCGATGTCGGCCGGGGGAAATACACCCGTGGAGATGTGGCCGGAATTCTGGCGGCCAAGGATCGCAGAAAGGCAAGTCTCACGGCGCCGCCGCAAGGGCTGTTTCTCAAGGAAGTGATTTACGGATGAAGATACTCATTCTGGGACACAAGGGAATGCTGGGAAGCGATCTGATGCTCCGCATGATGGCCGCTCACGACGTGACGGGAAAAGATGTGGATGATTTCGACATCACCGTGGAGGAAGACTGCGGGCGCGTGATCGCGGAATGTTCGCCGGATGTCGTCATCAACGCGGCCGCCTATACGAATGTGGACGCCTGCGAGACCGATCGCGACCGTTGTTTTGCCGTCAATGCCGCCGGCGTGAAGAACATCGCCCTGGCCTGCCGGGGTAAGGGTATCCGGGTCGTCCATTTCAGCACCGATTACATCTTCGACGGACGTAAGAAAAGCCCGTATCTGGAAGAGGATGAACCGGCCCCTCTGAACGGTTATGGGGCTTCCAAACTGGAAGGGGAACGGTTCCTCCAGGCCTTTTCCGACCGTTGGCTTCTGATCCGGACGGCCTGGCTCTACGGCAAAAACGGCAAGAATTTTGTGAAGACCATTCTGGAGAAGGCCGCCTCGGTCAAGACCCTGGATGTCGTGGACGATCAGATCGGCAGCCCCACCTATTCCTGGGATCTGGCCGGGGCCGTCCAGTGGCTCATCGAAGGGGGGCAGGAGGGTCTTTTTCATTTAACCAACCGCGGCCGGTGCAGCTGGCATGAATTTGCGTGTAAAATACTGCAATATGCGGGAAAGACCGGCGTGGCCGTCCGGCCGATCCCGTCGGCAGATCTGGCGCGGCCCGCGATAAGGCCTGCCTGGAGCGTCTTGAGCTCCCGGAAGTTCACGGAGGCGACCGGCAAGGCCATGAGATTCTGGCAGATCGCACTCCAGGATTACCTGGATAGGACGGGCTGCCGCAAATAGCAGGCTGTTGAAAACCTCCCGTCTGCTGCGTTTGCCTCATCCTTCGCCGTTCAACGTACCGGTCAGTACGCCTCACGGCTCAGGATTGGTTCCGCTTCGCTCCACGATTCTTCGAATTCGGGGGCCTTGCATCCGGACGTTTTTGAACAGCCTGCGAATGATTGGGAGAGGGAGGAACATTGCCGGGGAAAATCATCGTTTTGCCGGAGACGCTGACCCACCGGATCGCCGCGGGAGAGGTGGTCGAAAAACCGGCGTCCATCGTCAAGGAACTGCTGGAAAACGCCTTGGATGCGGGGGCCACGGAAATCTCCGTGGAACTGGAGAAGGGCGGCTGCCAGGCCATCCGTGTGGTCGACAACGGGGAGGGGATCGCTCCGGAGGATGTGCCCCTGGCCTTTACGCGCCATGCAACGAGCAAGATTGCGGTGTTCGAGGACCTTTATCGCGTCCGTTCCTTCGGCTTTCGGGGCGAGGCGCTGCCCAGCATCGCCTCCATCTCCCGCGTGGAAATGGTGACCCGCAGGGCCGCGTCGCCCGCCGGCACCCGGGTGATCATTGAGGGAGGGGCGATTCGGGAGCAAACGGATGCGGGCTGTCCGGCCGGCACGTCCGTTCGGGTCAGCCGCATCTTCGAGACGATTCCCGTTCGCCGGAAATTTCTCAAGGGCGAAATGACCGAACAGGGGTACTGCCTTGACTGGATCACGAGACTTGCGCTTGCCCGGCCGGAAATTCGATTTCGGGTGTCGGCAGGCGGCCGGACGCTCCTGAATATACCGGCTGCAAAGGATTTTGCAGAGCGGATTGCCCTCACCCTGGGCCGTGATATCTGGGGACAGCTTGTCCCGGCCGCGGGGGAGCGGGATGGAGCCGCGCTCAAGGGATTCGTATCCCGTCCGGAATTCACCCGTTCCAGCAACGCCCAGATATATCTTTACGTGAACGGCCGGTTCGTCAAGGATTATTTGCTGAACCACGCGGTCATGACGGCCTTCCGCCGGATCATCGAACCGCGGCGTTATCCGGCGGCTGTTCTTTTCCTGAGTGTGCCGCCCGGCGATGCGGACGTGAACGTCCATCCCACGAAGATGGAGGTCCGCTTCCGGAATCCGCGGGGGATCTACGCGTTGATCGTGGAGGCCCTGGGCAACGCCATCGGCGTGGGAAAAGGGGACACGATGCGGCATCATCCCCCCGTGGCGGATGAGAGAGCCGGATCATCCGCAGCGCGCAACGCCTATGCCGCACGCGTCGAAGAGGCCCTGAAGCGGTACCGGATCTCCTCGGGACCGGAAAAACTTTTCTTCGGACGACCGGGAGCATCCCCTCCGGAAAAGCGGCTTTCACCGGCGGCGGCGATTTCCCGGGATTCCCGTCCGGAAACGGAACAACAGGAAGAAAAACGCCGCTTTTCCGATCTTGTTTATCTCGGCCAGGTGGCGGGGACCTACCTCGTCTTTTCGGGGGAGGATGGGATGGTGATCGTCGATCAGCATGCCGCCCATGAGAGGATCCTGTTCGAGGGGCTCAAGAGGCGGGCGGCGGAGACGCATGGGGGTGCGCCCGGACAGCGTTTGCTGATTCCCGAGGTGATCAGTCTCCCTCCCCGCGATCTTTCCTTCCTGACGGAATCCATTCCGATTCTCGAGGAGGCGGGGATGGAGGTGGAGGCCTTCGGGGGGGATTCCGTCGTCGTCAAGGCCGTTCCCTCTTTCCTGTCCGATGCGGAGGTGCGGATGCTGATCGGCGATCTCATCAGCGAATGCATGGAAGGGGATTCCAACCTGCCGCTGATGGAGAGGCGGGAGAGGATCTTCACCGCCCTGGCCTGCCGGGCGGCCATCAAGGCAAACCGGGCTCTGAGAGGCCCGGAGGTCGAAAGCCTCTGCCGCGATCTCGATGCGCTTCCCCGAAACGCCACCTGTCCGCACGGTCGACCTCTGATGGTTGCCGTCTCCAAAGGAGAGTTGGAAAAGCTGTTCAAGAGGAGATAGCCCTGGCATGGCCGGTCCTGATAATCACAAACCCAGGATGATCTGCATCGTCGGACCGACCGGCGTCGGGAAAACGGGGATGGCCCTGGAACTGGCCGGCCGGTGGGGCGGCGAGATCGTCAGCGCCGATTCCATGCAGGTTTACCGGCACATGGATATCGGGACGGCAAAGCCGACGGCGGAGGAGCGTGCGCGCATCCCGCACCACCTCCTGGATGTGGTCGATCCGGATGAACCCTTCGACGCGTCGCGCTATATCGGGCTGGCCCACGGGGTGATCGACCGCCTGCAACAGCGGGGAAATCCGGTATTCATCGTCGGCGGGACGGGACTCTATATCCGGGCCCTTCTCGGAGGATTGATCGACGGACCGGGGGCGGACGAGGTCTTGCGGCGGGAACTCAGAGAGGAGATGAAAAGATTCGGGAAGGAACATCTCTATGAAAGACTGCGGGCGGAGGATCCCCGGGCCGCCGCCCGGATCCATCCCAATGACGGCGTTCGGATCGTCCGCGCGCTGGAGGTTCTGGAGCTCACGGGCCGGTCCATTGTAGAGCATCAGCAGGAACATTGTTTCCGGGAGGCGCCCTATGAGGTCCTCTGGATCGGTCTCGGATTGGACCGGGA
>JAFGRP010000108.1 GCA_016935075.1 Deltaproteobacteria bacterium
CGTTGTTGCCCGTCGCCCGCATGGCAATGCCGAAGTTGGTCCGGAAGAAAAAGGACACGAGGGCCCAAAAACACAGCATGACGGCGCAAAATACGATACAGAGCCAGACTTCATAGGGCAGACCGGGATTGACGGCTTTAAGATAGGTGATGATGCCCGTTGCCTCCATCAAGGGGATGTTTGAGCGGCCCATGATGTGAAGGTTGACGGAATACAAACCGGTCATGACCAGAATGCCGGCCAGCAGGCCGTTGACGTTAAATCGGGTGTGAATAAAGGCCGTAAAAGCGCCGGCAACCGCCCCGGCGATAAATGCCAGACCAATAGCCGCCCAGGGGTTGACGCCGGCGATCATGAGAACAGCCGTTACGGCGGCGCCGGTAACGAAACTGCCGTCCACGGTGATATCGGGAAAATTGTGGATGCGGAAGGTGATAAAGACGCCCATCGCCATAAAGGCGTAAAGGAACCCCAGGTTGATAGCGCCGATCCAAAGTTCCACCTTTTAAGCCTCAAGCTCCACGATGCCGGCCATACCGCCGGCAAACATCGATTGCCCCAGAAGATGCTGAATCTTATAGACCGCGAGGTCGTTGAAAACACGGTTCATCTCATTTTCGAATGCAGAAACATCGTTCCCAAGAGGCGCCTTTTCGAAGACGCCGCCATGGAAATGGAAGGGATGACTTTCGGAAAACAACCGCTGCCGTTCCGGGCTCAACAAACCCGGTTCCCGGGCTGCAATGCCGACAGCGGCCACAATATGATGGGCGTACACCGCCTCAACGGGAAAGTCGAACCACTCAGCGAAACGGCGGCTGCTGAAAATGTTCTCTCCATCTATCGTTTGCCGGTCGATGACCGGCGGCTTTTTCATGTGCATGCCCCAAAGCCCTTCGCTTTCCCCGATCAGGGCGACACCAATGAGATCGGCGCGGCTGACCGTCAAAAAGCTCTGAACCAGGGCGGCCAGATCGACCGCTCCGTTTTGAGGTTTGAACGCAATGACGTACCGGTACGCCCCATTGAATCCAAAACCGTGGAGAAATTGATAGGTTGCCTTGGGGTCCCGGTGGGCGTCGAGAATGAAATCAACGGCCGACTGCTTGACGGCAGGATAAAAGAAAAAATTGTTCTGGATGACGAAGGCTTCGCCGAAGAGGTTTTTGTATTCGTCGAAGTTCTCGCCAATGGCCGCCAGGCCGCAGCCGAAGGACATCCGGGAAGCGTTGACGGTGACAACGTCCGCTGCGATATAAGACGCGGATTCCAGCTTGTCCTGCGAACCGACGACAAAAAGCCCGCCCGGCGGGGCGTCCGTTTCCAAATATGTCAGGGAAACCTTTTCTGTCTCCCGGCCAGGCAAAGCCTTTGCCTCTGTATCCCCCTGAGCCAAAAGGGCAGCAGCCTCTTCCCTGCCGGCGACAAAACGAAAGAGGGCGGTAAAGCCGCTCACGTTAAAAATTTCCATCACGGGCTGCATGATCCCGGCCAGGATGATCTCGCCGCCTACTTTTTTCAGCTCTTTCTGTATGCCGATGAAGATCCGCAAGCCCGCACTGCTGATGTAATGGACGCTCGACAGATCGACCAATAAAACACGGCTGCCCGCCAGGACGAGGTCGTTGAAAATTTTATGGATCTCCGGCGCACTCAGCGCATCGATCCGGCCTTTGGCCGTGATCAATTTAAATTTGGTTTCTTCGGTAATATTGTATTCAAACATGGCCGCCGTCTCGATTATGTTCTTGAATGTCCGGAGGACGCCATAAAAGTGGTTTCATTATGATCATTGATAAGAAATTGCTATTATAGCGGTTGAGTATAAGGAAAGGGGCTTACGTGTCAAGGGAAATGAAGCACGCGAATTGCCTCATAATAAATTTAATAATCATTTGAAAAAGGAATACTCATAAACCCTTAGCGTCTTTATCGTGCAAGCCTTTACCGCGACGTTTTCCAAATGGTCAGCAATCCGCAGAGGCCGCACAGCAGTAACACGCTGACGGCGATGGCGCCGCTGTTGGTGTATTGCGGAAAAAATTGCACCGCCGCTGCGCCGACTGCCGGGCCGATACAGTTGCCCACGCCGATTGCAGCCTCGTGGATGCCGCCATGCTCACCTTTAGCCTCGCCAACGTCCATCGAGTAAAACAGCGATGAGTAATAAATCAGCCCGATGGCTCCGCCGAAAAAGATTTGTGCCATGAGCAGCACTGCCAAACTCGGTACGATAAGAATGACAGCGAACGAAACGACAAGCAACCCGCATGCTGTCATCAGCCAGCGAAACCGGTAATGCCAGTCCGTCCAGAGCCACAGTGCGATGAATGTGCCCAGCCGCGAAAAACACCACAACGAACAGGCAAATCCAGCAAACATGGGCGAGAGGTGAAAGCGCGCAGCCAATGTGGGCAGCATGGGGATGAATGTGTTGATGGCAATGTAGGCGAACGGGTTCGCGAGCCACGCCATCTGGAGAAACGCCTTGGCTTTGGCGGGTGAAGGCCGATGCGGGTCAGGTATCGGCGCTGGTGATGGTTTATTGTCAGCGGTGTGTGCAAGGTCATTTGCGTATATTTCCAGCCAGAAAGTCAAGGCGAGTTGAGTGGTCAAAAGTGTGATCGGCAGAAAAAAAATGGTTCCGAACCCGAATTTTTCCACAAACATGCCGCCACCAAAAAGGGCCAGTGCCTGTGTTCCGGCCCAAACGACGTTGAAGGTGCCGACCGCACGCGACAAACCCGCGATGTCTTCGCCTTCGCTAACGAGCGCTTCAATCGTAGGCCACAGGAAACACTGACCTATAGTGAACAGTATGGAGGCCAGCACCAAGCCGACGGCGAAATCGCGTTTAGCGAGCTGCGAGCCGACTGCCAGCGCAAAAAGCATTATGCTAAATCCGATTTTGAGCGCGTTCAAATAGCCGCGCCGTTGTGCAAACTGCCCAGCCTGCCACGAGGCAATAATATAAATGAAACCGTTTAACGCAGCGAAAGCGAGATTGTCCTTGCTGCTGAAGCCGAAATGGTCCCGCATGAAAAAGTATAAGTAATAAAAGTAGAACGACACCGCGAAGGAACCCACGCCCCCGAGTGTGAAACAGGCGGTCTTGAAGAGGTGGTTTCTGGGGGTAATCATATAATCCATTGTGGTGCGTAACAGTGGTCATTTTATCGTCTTCTTAATTGATAGGACCACGCCTTTGCGCGCTGAGGATATGGAGAGGCGTTTTGTATGTCAAGCATATTTTGCCACCTTAAGCTGCAATGGTAACTCACTCTCCGGCATTGATGTTCCCCCGGGCCAGGGATGCGAATACACCCACAAAGCAGATTATGGCAAAGACGGCAAAAGACGTGCTGATGCTTTTTTCGAGCGGATACTGAGGAGCCAGACTCAGTTTGACATCACCAAGATACAGGTGGATGATGAGCGTCGAAATGGCCATGCTGATGGCTTGCCCTAAGAGCCGCATCGTTCCCAGTGTCGAGGAGGCGACTCCATAAAATTTCTTTTTCACAGACCCCATGACGGCGTTGGTATTGGGTGAAGAAAACAGGGCAAAGCCCACCCCGATCAGGATGAGCGCCAGGACGATCTTCCAGACGGAGGTCGACTCCGCGATAAAGACAAACGCAAGCAGTCCCAGTGTCGTGAAACCCATTCCCCAGGAGGAAACTATGCGCGGCTCCAGCCGGTCCGAAAGTCTCCCGGCAAATGGAGACAGGGAGGCCATCAGAACCGGCTGGGAAAGCAGGATCAATCCGGCAATCTGGGAATCGAAGCCCCTGACGATCTGCAGATACACAGAGAGCAAGAATCCCACTGCAAAAGTTGCGCTGTAGTTGATCAGGGCCGCCAGGTTGGACAATGTAAAGGTCACGTTCCCGCTGAAAAGCCGGACGTTCATGAGCGGTTGTGGCATCTTGGCTTCGTGCCGCACGAAGATCATCAGCAGGATCAGCCCCGCCCCCAATATGTATTTTGCCTGAAAGAATGCAGCGATTGAAGAGAAACCGAAGATCGTTGCCGCAATTCCGGCCATGTAGATGACGGCCCCCGGAAGGTCGAAATATTCTCCCCTGGCATCGGCCCATTCTCCCTTCAGCCTGGTGACGGCAAAGAGGAATGTGAGCAGTCCCAGAAATGCACCAAAGTAAAAAATAGATTCCCACCCGATCTGATGGTTGAGGACGCCCCCCAGGACGGGCCCAAGGGAAAGCCCCGTATAGGTGGAAGCCACAACGATGCCCAATGCCGTTCCCCGCTCCTGAGGCGGATAGACGGATGTCAGGATGGCTATACTCGTGCCGAAGATCATCGCCCCTCCCGCAGCCTGGAGGACCCGGAAGACGATCAGGGAATTCAGGGACCAGGCAAAGCTGCACAGGGCTGAAAACAAAGAAAAAATAAAAATCCCCAGGAGAAATATCTTTTTCCTCCCGAAAATATCCGCAAGACGACCGATCGGCAGAAGGAGGGCCGCCGTGGTCAGCAGGAAACTGCTCACAACCCAGCTCAGCATTACGGCGCTGCCGTTCAGGCTCCGACCGATGGACGGGATGGCGAGATTAACGGCGCTCCCCATAAATGGAGTGAGAAACGAGGCCGACGCCGATGTGATCAGGGCATACCTCTTCATTGTTGTGTCTTCGTGATTCACACCGGACCTCCCAACTGTGCATGAAAGTACGCAAAGCCTTTAGCACATTCACATAAGAATGTCTCCATCTGGAAAATTTCCCAAATTGTTTCTTTTTCAGGATTCCCGGGAAAGCCCTGATATGCACCTCTCCAGTCCCGGAAGATCGCTTTAATAAGAATGATCGGAAAATTATTTTCATTGCATGGTTATTTTTGACCACATTTGATCAATTTAAACAATGTGGACAATATCGATACCGGTGTAACTGTAAGATTATCAGACTATTCATCCATGGCACACATCTTGATAGGATATGGGTACTGTACCCTTCTTGACACGGCGGGGTTAGCGCTGAACGTGGCCCCCCATTAAAGTGCTTTCCCTGCCGTGTATGTTAGATGATTTTACCCTTAGAGGATCTGCCCTTGAGGGATCAGATAAATGAGAAAATCAATGAGGCGCTGAGATACCATCCTGGGGTGGGTGTGTGCAGGAAACTTATTCACAGGAGGATGTTTGAGTATTGGCTCATTCATGGGGTCGTCCCTGAATTGAGAGTTTATAAACGGCCTGCCGCCGCGCCTCAGCGGTTTTCGGCGCCAGCCATTCCGGATATTTCGATCCCGGCACTACCGGAAGCCGTCAATCACGCCGCCGTCTTTCCAACACTTTGAGATCCGGATTGTATGGGACAATAATTTTTATCGACTATATGAACCGTTATCCGGCCACCTCTTTTTTACCTCTATTCCCCTCTTTCGCCGGAGGCCTTGAGCCCTTCCCTGGGCAGGAAAAGGAGAACCATCCCTGCCATCAGCAAATTTTCGACCAATTCGTTTGGTCCATACTGCCGGCGGCGTTCGGAGACGGTCGCCGAAGCAAGGCCCTGGGGCGAGGTCCGCCATTGCGCCATGAGTTGATCTGTGGGTTGCTGATAGGGTTCCATCAATTTCTCCCCTTCTTGGATTAAGAAGACCTTCAAATACCGATCCTTTTGCTCCTTCTCTGCGTTAATGATGCCTTTGCAGGGATTTCATCATGAGTCGATGTCCGCCAAGAGGGCTTTTCAGATGAAGAAGGCAGCCGCCTTGCTGATGAAAAAAGCGTAGAAGACCAGAAACAGCAGCCCCTCTGAAGGGGATATCTTTTTATCATGGGTCAGGAGGTAGAACAGGATGGAGGCGACAACAAACATTGGCAATGAAAAGCCGATCAGGTATTCGGGAACCTGAATGGCGCCGAATACGGAAACGATTCCGGGAATCACAAGAGCGTTGAAGACACACGAACCCAGTATGTTGCCTACGGCGATTGCGGATTTTCCCTGCTGAAGCATAGTGATGCTGACGGCCAGTTCCGGAAGGGTAGTCCCTATCGATAAAGCCGTCAGCGAGATGAGCGAAGGGGGAACCGCAAGATGTTTTGCAATTTCGATAATACTCTCAACCGTATAGTCGGCACCAATATAAATGCCAACGCCTGACGCCAACAAGATCAGTAATGCCTTGAAGGGAAAAACTGTTTTGTCGGGCGAGTTGTTTCCGCTCTTTTTGAAAAAAAATGGTTGGCCGCACTTGAGCAGGAAACAGCTGTAGACGGCATAGACCGCGAGCAGGAAGAGACCCTCGGAAAACACAATTTCACCGTCCATCATGATCAAGCCGAGCAGAAGTGAAGATCCTATCAGAAAATTGAGATCTACCATAATATAGCTGTCGTCCAGTTCAATGCCCTTTCGAGACAGCACGGCGATGAGGCCCAAAATCAGGAAGATGTTGGATATGTTGGCGCCCAGAACATTTCCGGAGACGATCTCCGAATTTCCGGAGAGCCCTGCCAGAACACCCGTCACCAATTCGGGCAGCGAGGTGCCGATGCCGACGATGAACACTCCGGTCACAAAGGACGACATGCCGAAATAAAGGCCCAGTTTTTCGGCTGCCCCCGTTAAGAATCGCGCGGAAACGAGCAGGATCAGTAAGCTGATGATGAAAATCAAGGAGGAAAGAAGCATAAGTACAAGACCAACGCGGACCTTCTATTTCTTGAACACGTTAAAAAGCCTTTCAAGGATAGGTTTATCCATTTTAACCATTGCATCAAATTCACCTGCGTCAAGCCAAATTCCTCTGCAGGCCGAACATTCATCCATCTTCATGCCCCGTAAATCAATTTCTATAAGATCCATCCCGCACTTCGGACACTTCATAAAGTGCAGTTCTCTCAGTTTTGCCCTTTCCTCTTCCGATGTCCGTTTCTTCTTCTGCTCCTCGATCTTCTTCTTCATCTCCTGTTCTATCCGCGCGAAATATTCATCTTCATGTTCCGTTGGTTTTACCGGCATAGAGACCTCCCGTTTTCAGATTCTGTCTTTCTTCCTGTGAGAAAGAGAAAAAGTGCAACCACTCTATTTTTGCCGCCGAACTGATAGAGTATTGCTTTTCTGCAACGGGATTATAGGCAGGAGAAGATTGCGTGTCAATAGAAAGACGCCATGTGATGGCCGAAACATTGACACGGCACTGACGATAGTGTATGTAAAGTCCCGGCAGTACAATCCGGGCGAGTGCTCCCCCGGAACGTTGCACCCGGAAAACGGCCGGAATATCCATAACCGTTTTTCCATTCGCATATTCATGCACACGAAACCGTTGCAGGTCAGACCATGAAAAAGATCGCACCATCCATCCTGTCTGCGGACAGCAGCCGTCTCGGCGAAGAGATCGCAGCCGTCGAAGCGGCGGGGGCAGACTGGATCCACGTCGATGTCATGGACGGCCGTTTCGTTCCCAATATCACGATCGGCCCGGGACTCGTCGCATCGATCCGAAAAACCACAAAACTTCCCTTTGACGTCCACCTGATGATAGAAAACCCCGAGCGCTATATCGACGCCTTCGCGGAGGCGGGAGCCGACTGGATCACTGTGCATGTGGAGGCTTCAGTCCATCTCCACCGGACGGTGGCAATGATCCGCGAACGGGACCTCAAGGCGGGGGTCTCCCTCAACCCGGCCACGCCCCTCGTCCAGATCGAACCGATCCTGCCCGACATCGACCTGCTGCTCGTCATGACCGTGAACCCCGGCTTCGGGGGACAGAAGTTCATCGAAGGGTCGCTCCCCCGGATCAGGCAGGCGAAGGAGATGATCCGGACCCTCTCACCGAAGACGCTTCTGGAGGTGGACGGCGGCGTCACCCTGAAGAACATCCGTTCCATCGCCGATGCCGGAGCGGACATCCTCGTCGCGGGCTCCGCCATCTTCGGCAGCAGCGACTATCGCGCAACCATCGGAGAGATGAAGGCCCTTTTCTCGGCGCCGACAATCGCGGTCTGAAAAGGCGCCGCTAATATGAGTACCACCGGGAGCTTCTGAAGGACCCGAATCCCGGACGGATGATCGAGCAGGACGCCGAGGAGGCCGCCCGGAACGACGAGATGTGGACCAAGGGGTGGTAACGCCGTATTGATTTGCATAAAGCTGATTGGAGTCTCGCATTATTAGCCCCTGAATTCACCATTCGCTTTTACTTGCTGATAATCTCCAGCGGATTAGGCTCTACCGATAGTTTATCGAAACAAGGGTTTTCATAATGGAAAAGCCGTTACATCCTTGTGCCGATATCCATATAAACCGATTTCCGGTGCCGAATGCCAAGAATCCAGACTTCGGACTTGATCACTTTGAAGACGACCCGGTAATCACCCACGCGGAGCTTCCAGTATCCTTTCAGCGTCTTTCTCAAAGGTTGCCCATATTCGTGTGGTGCGGTCTGCAATCGTTCTTCGATAGCCTTGCGGATTCTGTCTCTTGTTCTGCGATCGATAAGAGGCAAATCCTCAACCCGAACATCGGGATGATAGTGCAGTGTAAAAGACATGAATCATTTCCACACATCTTCACTCGAAAGCGCCACTTTTCTGTCGAATGATTTCATGCGTCTATCGGCAAAAGCTGCAAGGGCGACATCTTCACGCAAGTCAATAGCCTCCCGGATAAGGTCACGGGCAATTGTAGACATGGAAATGCCTTCGCTGATTGCAAGGTCGTGCATAACACTATACAGTGGCGGCTCAACAACAATGTTTACTCTCGGATTTTTTGTGGGCATTGGTCTTTCTCCTTTTTGGATGAGTGTAACACTTATGGCACACCATGTCAAGCCGAAAACCCGATTGAAATCAAAAAATGATCATCGATAGAATCATTGGATATCTGTTAAAATTTCCGGACGCTTGATTACGTATAGCAGGAAGCAGCGTTTCTATTCTAAAAAAGATAAATTGGACGCATGGCGCTGCTTGCTTTCGAGCCGAATCCGGTGATTTTGGCCGATCAGCCCATGTGTTGGCAGGTATTTGCAGTCTTGTTTTTACCCGGCTGCCGGCCCAACGTCATCCACGACGCCAATACCGCCGCCGGGGCAATACGGGCTGACTGTTCGCGGGCTGCAGCGCTCGGGGCTGCCCCCGATTTGCTTCACGCAATCTGCTTTTCCAGCTTCTCCCGCACTTGTTTCGCCTCGGACACGATCCGCTCGATGACCTCCTTCACCGCAGGCTCGTCGCGGAGGAACCCCGTCGCCTGACCCACCGGAAGGATTCCCTTCCCCAGATCGCCGTCCTCCGTCGCGAGGCGGAAGGCCTTGAAGCCGTTCGCCAGGAAGGCAAGCTGACGGGCATTTTTCCAGCCGGACGCCAGAACGCCGGCGAAGAGCTTCAGGTAGGGAACGTGGAGCTGGGCGGCGATCTCCCGCGAATTGAAGAAGGCCGCGACGAGGTCGAGCCCTCGCCGTTCGGCCTTCAGAGCCGTTTCGGTTTTCATGACCCTGCAGGGGATCCCGTCGATCCGGGTCGAGGCGAAGGTGTCCTCTACTCCCTTTTCAATGGAGAGCCGTTTGAAGTTCGTGTGGAGCGGGCTCTCCTGCGTGGTCATGAAACGGGTCCCCATCGCGATCCCCTCCGCCCCCAGGGCCAGCGCCGCGGCCAGACCCCGGCCGTCCGCGAAACCGCCGGCTGCAATCACCGGGATCTTCACCGCGTCCGCCAGACTCGGGACGAGGACCAGCGAGGTCACCGCCTCGCCGTGGGCCGCCGCCTCGTGGCCGGTCGCGATCACTCCGTCCGCCCCGTATTCCTCGGCCCGTTTCGCGTGGCGGGCGTTGACCACGGTCGCGACCACCTTGCCGCCATACCCATGGGCCGCCCTGACGATCCAGTCGCCTTTCCCCAGTGCGAAGTTGATGACCGGAACCTTCTCCGCGAGCATGACCTTCGCGTTTTCCGCGGCGCCCGGGATAAGGAGCGTGGCGTTGCAGCCGAAGGGCCTGTCGGTCAGGCTGCGGATCTCCCGAATCGCCTTGCGCGTCTGTTCCGCATCGAGGGGACCGGTAGCGAGGATGCCAAGGCCCCCGGCGTTGGAGACGGCCGCGACCATTTTCGGGACGCTGATCCAGCTCATGCCGGACAGCAGGATGGGATAGTCGATGCCGAACAATTCGGTGATGCGCGTCTTCACAAACAGCCTCCTTTCAGATCCTTCAAATCGGGGAAATAGGGGACAGCTCCCTATTTTCTAATGGAAAATAGGGAGCTGTCCCCATTTTCTCCCATTTTCCCCGCATCATCTCCCCGGCGATGCAGTCTCGTTTTCTGCATATTCTGCATATTCCGGGGACACGTTCCGATCCCTTCGGGCTTCCGGAACATGTCCCCATGGATGGCCCGGCTCTTACCGCGCCTGGAGGTATCGCCCGATGGTCATGATCTCCGCCTCCTTCGTCCCCTCGTAGAGTTCGAGGATCTTGGCGTCGCGATACCACTTCTGGACGGGATATTCTTCGATGTAGCCGTATCCGCCGTGGAGCTCGACGGCGTAGTTCGCGCAGAAAACGGCGGTCCGGCCGCCGAAGAACTTCGCCATCGCCGCAAGGATGTAGTCCGGCCGCCCCTCATCGATCAGCCAGGCCGACTTGTACGTAAGCCCCCGGAGCGCCTCGATCCGGATGGCCATCTCGGTCAGCTTCATCTGGGTGATCTGGTAGGCGCCCAGCGGCGCCCCGAAGGCGGTCCGCTCCTTGACGTACTTGATGCTGGTTTCGAGGCAGGCCTCGGAAAGGCCGAGGGCCTGGGCGGCGACCATGACGCGGGTGGTATCGAAAAAGTGCATCAGCTCCCGGAAGCCGTGCCCCTCCTTCCCGACCAGGTTGGCCTGCGGAACCCGGACATCCTCGAAGGCGATCTCCGCCGTGTCGCTCGCGCGGATCCCCATTTTCCCGCGGATCTTGTTCCGGGTGATCCCCTTCGTATCCGAAGGCACGATGATCAGGCTGAAGCTGTTGTGCTTCTTCTCCTCGGGATTCGTGATGCACTGGGCCACCATGAAATCGCAGACGGTGCCGTTGGTGATGAACATTTTGTTCCCGTTGATCACGAAGTCTCCCCCGTCCTTGACGGCCCGAGTCTTGTAGCCGGAGACATCCGTCCCGGCATTGGGCTCCGTGAAGGCCCCCGCGCAGACCTTCTCGCCGCTGCAGACGGGCGGGAGCCACATCTTCTTCTGTTCTTCGGAGCCGTACTGGAGGATCGCCTCGCAGCCGAAGCTCGCGGCTCCGACGTTGAGGCCGATCCCCATATCCACTCTCGAGAACTGCTCGGTGATGATGGCGTTCCCCACGCAGCCCGCCCCGGCGCCGCCATACTCCTCCGGGATCCAGGCGCCGACGAGGCCCTGGGCCGCCCCTTTCTTCCGGATCTCCGCCGTGTATTTCTCCTGTTCATCGCACTCCTGCGACAGCGGGACAAAGTTGGCCTTCGCAAAGCGGTAGGCCATGTCCTGCAGCATCTTCTGTTCTTCGGTGAATTCAAAATCCATGACTATCCCTCCATTATCAGATAAACTTTTTCCGGAGATGATTTCCCTTTTCGATGTTAAATTGAACCCTGGTTTGGTATAGTGTTACCGGAATGGACCTCGGCCGAAAACCGACCGGGGCTCCTATACCATATACGCCCTGGGCTGACAATGACTTCCTGATCCGTTAGGCGTTGTTCCGTGGGAGGGGGCTTGTTCCAATCTCTTTGGGCCTGGGGACACCCTGCGGCAAGGTGTCCCCACATGTCCCCGACGCCTTCAGCGAAGAATGAGGGAACCTTGAGCAGACTGGCGTTTTTCGACAGCCTGCCAGGAAGGACCATTTCCCGGAAACGAAACACCATGCATATCATCGTGGACGGCTATAACCTGATCCGGCAATCCGACACCTTCCGGCATTCGGAGATGAAAAGCCTGGAGGAGGGGCGCATCGCCCTGATTCGGAGCCTTGCCGGTTACCGGAAACTTCGGGGGCACCGGATAACCGTCGTCTTCGACGGCTGGGAAGGCGGCTCGCCGAGGGAGGAGCGGGACGTTGCCCTTGGGGTGGAGATTATCTATTCCCGCCTGGGGGAGAAGGCCGACGAGGTGATCAAGCGGCTGCTCGGAAAAGGGAACGAGGAGAGCCTTGTCGTCACCTCGGACCGCGAGATCGCCGTTTTCGCCGCCCGCCGCGGGAGTACCGCCATCGCCTCCGCCGCGTTCGATGCACTGCTCGCACGGAGCGTTGCGGGATCATCCGCTGCGGACGTCCCCGGCAAGAGCAATCCGGATGTTGACGACGACCGGCCCGGCATGAAAAGAAAAGGGCCCTCCCGGCGGCTCTCCAAACAGAAACGGGCCGCCCTGGCCCGTTTCAAAAAACTTTGACGCTTCCGTAAAACGCCTGATGCAAACCCGTAAAGACCAAACAGCGCAACCGCTAAAATCAGCAACAAAATTCCCTTGACATCCACGCATAGCGTCCTTTATCCTTGATCCGCCAAACAGTAATGACGGATCGAACAAAGCTCTTTCGGGAGGCATTCATTTAGCCGGCTTGCGGCAAGGGTCTTTGCATCGGGAGCAGGGGGGAGGGTTATGAAAAGAGGCGCTGTTCTTTGTCTGATTTCGGTCTTTCTTCTTTCGGGATGCGGTGTGTTCCGGTATTTTGACGGCAGTTCGGATCGAGAAGTCAAGAAATTCAGCATGTCGAAGGAGGAACTGCAGAGGGAAGTGGAGAACCTCCAAACAGGCAACGAATCCCTTCGGAAGGTCGTCGGTCAACAGCAATCCCGGATCGAAACGCTTACAGAGAAAGAAAAGGCCGATCTGAAGACCGCCGGCGAGAGGCAGATCCGGATTGAGAGCCTGGAGAAAGAAAAGAAGGACCTTCTGGAGGAGAACAGGCGATTGAAAGCGGATGCGATCAAAGCAGTGATTCCTGTGGAGCAACCGATGCGGGAGAAGGCGCCGGATGCGATCAAGGAAGTGACTCTGGTGGAGCAACCGATGCGGGAGAAAGCGCCGGCGGCGATCAAGGAAGTGACGCTGGTGCAGCAACCGGCGCGGGAGAAAGCGCCGGCGGCTGACGCCAAGGGACTTCGCATCAAGGTGCTGGCGGGGAGCGGCGGACTTTCAGCGGCCCGGAAAATGTCCGAGACGCTCAAGGATCTTGGTTACAAGGTCGAGAGGCTGGATCGTGCGTCCACAACCCATTTCCGGAGCGATACGGTTTACTATGCCAAAGAGTCGGAAAAGGAGGCAAAAGGGCTGGCGGACCGCCTCGGGAAGGAGACGGTCGTCAAACCGCTGACCTGGCCTTCCGTATTCGATATCATCATCGTGGCCCGATAGCGGCCGTCATCCTGTTCTTCGCCGGCGGTCAATGCCGTTCGTCCACGGTCAGCCGGATTTTACCCGTCTTGGAATTCCGCTCGATGCCGCCGGGCGGCAGGATATCGACCTTCGCCGGTGCGGCCAGCCCCCCTCGGATCATGGCGTTCAGATCCTTGGATTCCGCCAGCAGGCGCCGGATCAACTGTTCGACCCGCTCACCGTCAGCGGACGGATCGGCGTCCGCGGCCCGCTCCACCCTCACCAGCATCTGATCGCGGTGCTCCTCCAGCCGGGCTATAATCTGGAAATGGGGGGACAGGCCCGGCGTGGCGTGAACCGCCGCAGCCACCACCTCGGGGTGAATATTGCCGCCGCCGATGATCAGCACGTCGTCGGAGCGGCCCAACAGCTCCATCAGCCGCGTTTTCCGTCCGCAGGGACATTCGCCGTCGATCCAGCGGCCCAGATCGCCCACCTCATAGCGGATCGTAGGCATCAGCCGGCGCTGCAGGTTTGTGACGACCACCTTGCCGATCCGGCCCGGTCCGAGCGGTTCGTTTGTTTCCGGATCGAGGATTTCCAGCAGGTGCAGGTCCTCATGCACGTGATGGACGCCGCCCGTGCAGTGGGGACACTGGTAGCCGATGGCGCCCGTGTCGTTGGTGGTGTAGCCGGTTGAGGCGAACTGCTCCACGCCCAGGGTCCGGCCCAGATAATCCCGCGCCCCGGCGAACAGGTGCTCGCCTCCCGTAGACACCTTTCGCAGCCGGATCGGCAGGCGGTGCTGTTCCACGTGGGCAGCAAGCGACAGCAGCACCGACGGGATGGTAATCGCGGCATTTGCCCCGAATGTGCTCAGGTAGCCCGCCATCTGCTCCATGGGCAGATTGCCGGAAATGGGGAGGATACGGCAGCCTGTGTATTCCAGTGCCTGATTGTAGGAGATAAACGACGCCCACATGTTGCCGGCGAACAGCAGGTTCGCCACCACATCGCCGGGACCGAACACCGACAGCGCCAGCCCCTTTCCCAGCCGCACCGCGTTGTAGTGTTGCTCTTGGACGGTGCGGTAGACCGCCTTGGGCGTTCCGGTGGTGCCGCCGCTGGAAAAAACGTAGCCGTCGGCAAACCCGGTGGTCAGCAGCCCGGAGCCGTGCGGCGGCAGATATCGCTTGTAATCTTCACCGGTCATCAGCGGCAGGTTCTTGAATTCATCCGGCGTGGTCGCCGGCAGGTCCTTATAGCGCTCGGCCAGCAGGGGCGAGTGTCTGCGACAGTACGCCACGGTCTCGCCCAGGCGGGCGAACGTGACGGCGTCGCGTTCGCGATCGGGGAGAAAATCGAAGGTGTCGCCGGAATCGTCCACCCGCTGCCAGGGCGCCGCGTCCACCCCGTGCTCCAGGGCATTGCGGGACAGGGAGGTCCAGCGCACCAGGGTTGCGAGGCCCCGGGTGCCGTCGTGGGGCGTCCCGTGCTTGCGCGCCGCCATGCGGCCGATTTCCACCATCCGGTCGGCGCCGATGGCCGACAGCTCCAGCGCCAGTCGCTGCGCCCGCCGGTCGTCGGCCAGAATCGCCACGGTCTGGATATATTCGCCCATGGGCGCCACCGCCGCCACCGCCGCTTCCAGGTCGGCAACCGGCTTGATGATCAGCGTGCGATTCAGGCAGGAGGTTTCGAACTCCGGATCATCCCGCAGGGCCAGGGTCCAGCCCGTGCCGGCTGCATGAAGCAAGTCGCCGGTCCCCATGGCCTTCTCCACCTTGGCCAGTTCGCGCACCTTGGTGATCTCCACCGCCTCGTCATCGCTGAGTTTTCCGGGGGGGATCTCCGCCGCCCACTGCTCAAAAGCCGCGCCCAGGGCGTTCATCAGCTTCTGCGCCGTCTCCCGGCCCTCCACATAAACGACATGCGGCGAGGAGCAGGCCGATTGTTCCCACATCACCGCATCGCGGGCGATAAGGCGGGCGCAGGCATCCAGGCCGCGCCGTTCCAGTTCATCGCGATCGACGAGCACGAAGCTGTATTTCGGCCCGTACTCCACCAGCCGGGTGTGCAGACCCAACCCTTCCCGGTAACCGCGCACCGCTTCGGCCCCGCCATAGACGACGATGGCGTTGCATTCCCGCTTCAGCACCCCTTCGATCTCCCGGTCGCCGCCCTTCCACGACAGCAGCGCCAGCGAACGGGCTGTCACCCCGCGTTCATCATGGTCGCGCAGGCTCCGGGCGAACAGCACCGGAAACACCGGGTCCACCGAGGACATCTTCATCAGGTTGACGTTGCGGGTGACGATGCCCTGAATCAGGGTATCCACCCCGCCCACGAAGACGTTTCCGGCGGATACATGGACGACCACGCCGATCGGCTGGGCCTTGATGAAGCCGCGGAAACGGGCGTCGAACACCCAGTCGTCCAGACAGCGGGAATCCCCCAGGTCGCAGGCCAGCCGGATCAGCATATTCTCCCGCCTCGTCAGATCGGCCATGACCCCGATCCCCTGCTCGATCATGGCCGGGCTGAAACCGATCAGATCCGGCAGGCGGGTCAGCGCCTCCCGCCGATAGGGATAGGCAGGGTCGCTCCAGACCCGGCCGACCCGATCCAGCAGATCCAGCAGATAGGCCTGGGGAATCGCCGCGACTTCCCGTTTCATCGCGTGGGCGCGGGCGATGATGCCCTCCAGTTCGCCGGCGGTCAGCGGCGCCGGCGACCGGCTGATTTCTCCGAGAATGTAACCGTTCATGAGCGACCTCCCGTTATCTCTTCAGCAATTCGGCCGCGGTAATGGCGCAGCCCTGGTGCTTGGCGACGCCTGCCCGACCGGCGATCTCCAGCGTGGCCGTCCGGCGTCCGCAGGCGCAGCCGTTGCCACGTATGACGTAATCGGTGGCCAGCACCGCCAGCGACGGCTGGGCCAGGTTGTAGGGCGATATGACGTGCAACAGGCCCCGCTCGCCGTCGGGCAGGAGCTCCAGCGTGCCGGGCCGCCGGACGAATGCGCGGGCGTAGACGGGAACATGGAAGCGGCCCGCCTCGCAGGTCATGTAGGGAACGCCGTGTTCCACGAAGCCGTAGACGTCGCGGATTCGCGCCGCCGGAATATTCAGCCGCGCGGCGGCGATGTCGGCGAATACGGCCTTGGGCACGGACTCGTTCTGGGCGCCCTTCCAGCCGCCGGCCAGAATGAACAGGCTGTCCTCCGGGAATCGCAGCCTTGTCCCGCGCTTCTCCATTTCGTTGAGCAACCGCCAGGCAAACGCCGGGAAGCCGATCATGCGGACCGGCAGGGCGGTTTCGGCAAAGGCGCATAGCCGGTCGATGCATTCACCGGCATCGAAGGCCGGCTCACCTTGCCCGTCGGCGTGGATCGCATAAAAGCGGTCCGCTGCCGGGGCGAAGCCCGCGTAGCGGCTCTGGGCATGGGCGGCGCCCTTGGCCCCGGCGATGTCCGGGGCATAGGCAAAGATCAGGTAATTCACCGGCCCGTCGGAGACCAGCCCCATGCCGCGCATGATGGCGGCGCGCATCGCGTCCTGCCGCTCCATCGACCCCCGGTCCCAGGCGATATGGCTCTTCAAACCGGTGGTGCCGCTGGAGGTGAAGGTGGCGACAATCTCGCTCTCCGGCACGGAGGTCAGGTGGTACCGCTTGAAGACGTTGACCATCAGCCAGGGGATGCGCGGCAGATCGTTCATGCTTTGAAGCCGGTCCGGCGCAAAGTCCGCCTGCCGGCAGAGGTTGCGGAAGATTTCGCAGTGCCGGATATGATGGTCACAGGCATCGCGGGTCGCGTCGAGAAACCGGGCGTCGGCGCGCCCGCCCGCGTCGAAGGCGTCCAGCTCGAACAGCCGCCGCAGGGATTCATTCGCGTTCATGATTTACTTCTCCTCCACCCGCCGGTCATCCAGCCGGCGCACCTTGCCCGTCACCGGGCTCCGTTCCAGGCTGCCCAGCGCGACGAAACGCACGTCCAGCCGGGCCAGGTAGTCCCTGGACCGCGCGACATTGAGTTCGGGTATCCGCGTTTCCAGTTCGGTCACGACCCGCACGGCGCACCCCGCCGCCGCTTCGGGATCGCCGGCTTCGATCCGGAGCTCCAGCGCCAGCCGGTTGCCCTCATCGGCGATGACCAGGGTATGGTTGGGACTGATCCCCGACTGGCCGGCCACCGCTTCCACCGACTGTTCGACCGTGTTCATGCCGATATAGGCACCGCCCAGCTTGAAGTCGTCGCCGGCCCGTCCGGCCAGCCGCAACAGGGGGTTTCGGTCGCCGCAGGGGCAGGCAGCGCCGGTGAAACAACCCCGGTCGCCGATGCGGTAGCGCAGGATCGGCAGGGACTCGCGGGCCAGATTGGTGACCAGCAGTTCGCCGGTTTCGCCCGGCTCCGCCGGCCGGTTGCGTTCCGGGTCCATCACCTCGATCAGCTGGAAAGCGGTGGGAATGTGGTACTCGTTGGGCGCGCACCGCGTGCACTGATAGCCCATCAACCCGGCGTCGGCGCTGGTATAGGCCAGGGCGTGAATCTCCACCTGCCCGCCCAGACCGTGCCGGACGTGGGCGCGCACCGCCGGGCTCATGTGTTCGCCGGCATAGCCGATCAGGCGCAGTTCCGGGAAGGTGATGCCGTCCTTCAGCGCCAGGTCGGCCAGGAAGATGAACAGGGTCGGCAGGCTCATCATCACGGTCGGCTGAAACTCACGGCAGAAGCGGAGCACGTTTTCCACCGGGATATTGGCGGATATGGGCAGGTGCAGCGCGCCGATCCGCTTGATGATTTCATGCCCGCCCAGGAACGAGGGCCACAGGCTGCCGGCGACCAGCAGATTGGCCACCCGGTCGGACGGGCCCACGCCGATCAACCGCAGCGCCCTGGCCTGTTCGTCGCAGAAGCGGTCCCATTCGGCATGGGTGAGCACCGTGTAGCGGGCCATGCCGGTGGTGCCGCCGGTGGAGGTCACGATCATCCCCTCCGGCGGCCGGGTCAGCATCGCCCGGGAGCGCGGCCAGGCATTGTCGTACAACTCCTGGCGGCTGAGCAGCGGCACGTCCCGCCAGTGCGGCCAGTCCTCCGGTTCCGCGCACCCCGCGAACTTCCGCCCATAAAACGGCGCCGCCCGCGCGGCCCGCCACAGCTCGCGCGCCCTCGCCAGTCGGCGATTTTCATCCACCCATTCAAACATCGGCTATTCCTCCTCGATGATGAAACGATGCTTGACCGCGGGGTCAAGATTGACGATGTCGCGCATTTCCACCTGAATCAATGGTTCTCCGGCGGACAGGCAGAGCGTGTCGTACTTGGCGGCGAATTCCAGGCTGTTCCGGCGCAGGAACGCCAGCAGCGCGTCGGCGTAGTCTTCGGCCGGCGGCAGATCGCCGGCGCCCTGCGTGAAGATGGTGAACAGGAAGCGGGTTGCCAGCTCGCCTTCGGTCCGGCGCACCTGGAACAGTCCGCCGTAGCGGTAGCGATCCGGCAGTGAGAGCAGAAAGTCGCCGATGGCCGGTACTTTCAGGTTGGTGCCGTAGAACACCACGCTGTCGCTGACCCGGCCGTGGACAAACAGGATCTGTTCCGGAAGGTCGGCCGGCAAAGGCTCCGGTGCGCCGAGGCCGGCCAGAACCGCGCGATCCAGCAGGCCGCCGCGATCCCGGGTGTTGTAGCGCACCAGCGGGATCATCTGATCCTTGCTGACCACAATCTCGCCGCCGATGATTTCCAGGTGCGCCTTGGGCGTGGGGACCAGCAGCATCGGCGTTTCCCGCGCGCCCAGGACCTGCTCCGAGAGTTCCGGCCGACGGTAAAACCATTTGCGCAGCGCAATGGTCACGGAGGTTTCCACCCCAAGATCGCCGGTGTCGGCGGAGCCGTAACCCGTCCAGACGCAGAAAGGATCCTCCGGCCCATGGCCGAAATCGCGGGCGATCCGTTCGCGGAACGCCTCGCTGAAAAATTCGCCCACCACGGGAAAGAACACGCTGCCGGGCGGCAGGTCCGGACTGAACCGGCGCATCAGCGCCCCGACCATGGTGATGTTGGAGGGATTGGTCAGCACCAGGCACTGATCGAAGCCGCGATGGAAACGCTGGTGCAGGGCCGCGGCTTCGCGCAGGTTCAGTCCCGGCGTCGCCACGGTGAGCGGATAGCGGCCGGCGGCCAGGGTCCGCAGGGCGGAGGCGATCTGCATGCCGCCGATCCAGGTGCCGAAGGCCAGACACACCAGCGCCAGGGTGCGCCTGCGGTCTATGGCGTAATGCGCAACCAGCATCCGGCCGATGGCCGCGACATAATCGCCCTCGTCCTCCGGGCGTTTCGGCCAGAACAGCGAGCCGCTTCGGCTGAAGCCGGACGAAGATCCGATGAGATGGCATCCGGCCAGCGAACCGCCGTGGCACAGTTCCTCCACGGGATAGGCCGTCAGGTACGTCTCCTTGTTCATCAGCGGGATGCTCTCCCAGTCAGGCGGCGCGGCGAAACCGGCGTCCGCCAGAAAGCGCCGGTAGGCCGGCGCGGATTCAAACACGTATCGGGCAAAGGCGGCGGGATCCATTCATACCTCCTTCAGTGTCTTCAGAGCGGCCATGCGCAGCGTCACCAGCAGGATGACCGCGCCGCCGGCCAGCAGCGCGCCCGACGGTGCGAGCACGTCGGTGATCAAGCCCATGACGCCGTAGGCGATCGGTTGCAGCGACAGGGCCAGCGCGCTGATCAGCGCCATGATCTTGCCACGCGTCGCATCGTCCAGCAGTTTCTGGAACAGGGTGATAAGGGTTATATTGACGACGCTCAGACCGCACCCGACGCACAGCAGGCCCGCGCCTGCCGCCGCCAGCCAGGGACTCAGGGCAATCCCCAGGAAACCGCAGCCCATCAGCGCAAAGCCGGCCAGAGCCATGGTGCGCTCCCGGCGTTGGCCGCCCAGGGACAGCAGCAGTGAACCGGCGAACAGTCCGCCGCCGAAGCAGCTCATCAGGATGCCCAGTCCGGCGGCGCCGGACCGATAGACGCTCTCGGCCAGCACCGGCGTGACCACCGGAATGGCGGCAAAGAAAAAGTTGACGACCACGACCGGCCCCATCAGCGCGCCGATCAGCGGCGCCCGGCGCATCGCTTCGCGTCCGGCGCGCAGTTCGTCCAGAAAACCGGTCCCCGCGGTGCGCGCTGTTTCCGGTTCATGCACCAGGGCGATGAACAGCGCCGAACCGAGGAAGGATGCGGCGTTGAGAGCGAAGGCCAGGGAAACGCCGATGAGGGCGATAAGGGCGCTCCCGAACAGCGGGCCGACCACCGCGCTCAATCCGGCGACCAGCTGGCTGGCCGCGTTGGCGCGGGTCAGGGCCTCGCGCCGGACCAGACCGGGAATCATCGCCAGCGCGGCGGGATTGAAAAACGCCGACGCCAGGGCGATGGCCACGGTTGCGGCAATCAGGCCCGTATATCCCAGATGGCCGGTATGTGCTTGCCAGGCCAGCCACCCGACCACCACGCTGCGCGCCAGATCGGCAATGATCATGATCCGCCGCCGGCTGAACCGGTCGCACAGCACCCCGGCAAGCGGCGAGATCAGAATGCCCGGCAGCGAAGTGGCGATCAGGATCATGCCCACCGCCAGCGCCGATCCCGACCAGTGGTAGACCAGCCAGATCAGCGCCAGGGAATGGACCCGGTCGCCCACCTGGGAGATCGCCTGGGAGAGCCAGAAGCGGAAGAAATCGGGGTAAGCCCGGAACAGCGCCGTCACCATTGTTCAACCCTGCGCCGGTCGGCTTCCACATAGGCCAGCAGGCGGCCGGCGAAGGGGGCGGCCACCGCCAGCCGGCCGAAATCGAAGGCGGTGTCCACGTACTGCATCCGCAACACATCCTCCCCCTCGTCGAAATGCGGGGCCAGGCCGCCGTAGAAGAAGCCGAGTCTTTCGGCCGCGGCGCAGGCTTCGGCGCAGCCGGGCCGGGTCAGACGCACCGTCAGATACAGCACCCGTGCACCGGCTTTGCGACAGAGTTCGTTGCGGGCCGAACGCAGAACCGTCGCGATGTCCGAACCGACCGTCTCGATGCGGATCATTCCCAGATCCAGGGCCGAAAGGTACCGGGCGCTGACCCGGCTTTCGCCGGCGTCGGGCGCGGCGGTTTCGTCCGCCACGACCGGAATACCGCACTCCCGGTATGTGTCCAGCAGCATGGTTCGATGGTGGGAGGGAGGATCGATCCGGCGGGATTCCGGAGGTTCCAGGGGCTTGAAATAGAGCAGACAGCTTTCGCGCTGTCCGGAACCGTCCCGCTTCATGGCACGGAATCGCAGGTTGTCGGCCAGAAAGGCCAGCGACAGCGCGCAGCAGTGGCCGCCGAACTTTTCGTTGACCCGCTGGCTGATGACATGGCTGGTCACGGGCTGGCTGAACAGGCCGCGCAGACCCAGCGCGCGGGCTTCGACCTCGAGAAATTCCCGCATCTGTTCCATCAGTCCGCGCCCCCGATGGGCGGGATCGACCACCGCCATGCCGGTTTCCGCCACCTCGCACCGACCGGCGGCCACCTGCCCCAGACCGCCGAGCTCAAGGGCATAATGCCCCACGATCTCGCCGGCGAGGGTCTCCGCCACGGCCGAAAGCAGCCGTCCGGCGCGATTCAGTTCCCGCAGCCGGTCCGGGCAGTACAGATCATCGCTGGGATGGGTGTAGCCGTACGCGCGATAGATGACGCGGGCAATCCGGAACCAGTCGCCCTCGTTCCCCGCACGGCGCACCCGGTAGTCCTGTTCCGGCGCCCGCGGCGCATCCCGGTCCGCACGCTCGGGAATTTTCGGGGCCGCGCGCTCCGTCACATCAGGCCGGGTTCGGTGGAAGGTCAGACAGAGTCGATTGCCCTCCCGGCCCATGGACTCCCAGAGCGCCTCATCGGCGGCGGCGCGGATCAGCATTCGTCCCAACCCGGCCAGTTCGATTTCATCCAGGCGTCCGGCATCGAACCGCGGCAGCGCATCTTCATCGGGATCGGGAAGCATTTCCCGGTCGTTGAAGGTCAGGACCAGCGCCAGCGGCGTCACTTCACCGCTGACGACAACCGGGTTCTCCGAGCCGGCGGCGCGGTTCACGATCGCGACGAACGCCTCCTCGCACGCCAGATGGATGGCGTTGATGCGCGCATCGTCAAAGCCCGCCAGCAGGGCCAGTTCACGGGCGAAGCCCTGACCGAGCGGCAGCGCCTCCATTCGGGCCGGAAGGTGGAGTGTGCTTTTCAGATCCATGGGATTCCGCTCCCTGTCAAGCTTTGTGCCACACGGCCGGCGGCCGGCAATCCGTGCCGCAGGGCATTCACCGCATTGAACTGAGATGAGTTGCTTTGAGCTGAGTCGAAGGTACGGAAAGGAGTCTTGTGTGTCAAGGGGAATTTATCAGTGTGGCGGCGTGAGATAACTCGGGGCCGAAAATTGAGATAACTCACTTCCCAAAACCGTTTGATTGTGTCAAAGTACATTTGAATGGCTAATGGAAATTCCTGATTAAAAGCTCACTCACATGCTTTTTCCTGTGTGCACCTCCTGCCGAATATGTCGTGTTTACCGTCTCGATGTAAAAACCGTCGAACAGATCCCGAATATGGTCCACATCGTTAATCGACAGGACGAATTTCCCCTTCAGCCCGGCCAGAATATCCCTCAGTTTCAGAAAATCCTCCCGAGAGAAGATCCCCAAACCGTAGTAATCCTCACAGCCGTAATAAGGCGGATCCACATAGAAAAATGTGTCGGGTTTGTCGAACCGTGAGAAAACCTCAGCATAGGATCGATTTTCGATAAACACCCGCGACAGGCGAAGATGCACCTCCGACAGCTCCTCCTCGATCCGCAGGAGATTAAGCCTCGGCCTGGACGTCGTGGCGATGGAGAACGCCGGGGCTTTGATCCTGGCCGCATAACCCAGTTTCAGGAGATAGTAAAACCTCACGGCCTTCTGAATATCCGTCAAGGTTTCAGGATCCTCCTTCCGGAAGCGATAAAACTCATCACGCGAGACCAGAATCCACTTGAAGTAACGAATGAATTTCTCAAGGTGGAGTTTTACAACCCGGAACAGGGTAACCAGATCCGTGTTGATGTCATTGATGATCTCGACGTCCGACTCCTCTTTTTTGAAGAGAATCCAGGCCGCGCCTGCAAAAACCTCGCAGTAGCAGTTATGCTTCGGGATTATTGAGACGATTTTTTTAGCAAGCAATGACTTGCCTCCCATGTACGCCAGAAAACTTTTCATTTCGAGGTCCTCCTCAGATTGCTTTCGGGGAGTAACCCTGCTATATAACCGGCCGTTCGCGCGGGCGGATGGTAGCGGGTCATCCCGTCGGGCGTGTCATGCGCCTGGTCTGGGGAGGGGCAACTCCCTGGAATACTGTCCGCCTTTTTTACTTCCTGATCACACTACAAAAATTATTTCCCTATTATCTTCGTGAAGTTCCCCTGCGCGACTCCCATCACTTTAGCAGGCATGGAAACACCAATCACATCTCCTTCCCAGCCCGTAAACGTATATGTTACGGTCATGCGGACGTAATCAATATAGGCAATGGGTTCCGTTGCAATAGAATCGTTGTAGCATTGAAATGTGACGCCGAACGTTGAACTGTTCACGATTGATGCTGTAATAGCGGAATAGCCCCAAACACTGCTCGTCGTACCCCACGTTTTGGTCGAGTATGAACCAACCGTCCACGTGGCACTGTCGCTTTGATTTGAGCCTTTGGTGGCATCCCATGTAGGATAGGCTAAAATAACAATGCCATCTTTTATTACTCCTGTTCCATCCTTGCGTTCCATCGTAACCTGGATGCCGTTTATCGTCGCGGATTCCGGTATGTCAAAGCCGAAATTGCTGAAAAAGATATACCCGCTCGTGCCTGACATCTCAAGTTGCCCGGAACAAGCGTTCCCGTCGTCCGCTTTAGCGAAGTCTTCCTGATTCCAGAATACTCCAGTGTCGGTTACGGTTCCCGTATAGTTTGGCCCCTGGGATGACCCGTAACACGGACCCGCTGCCAGCAGGATGAACAGCAAAATAGATATGATTTGTTTTTTCATGGGTCTTCCTCCCCTATATTTCGATCCAGGCATATCCGAACGCCGTTTGGATAGTATTCCCGCCGACAAGGAAACCGACGACGACGACTTGATCCCCGGACGTTGACGGAGCGGTGAGCGTCACCCCTCCCGCGGTCGCGGATGCATAAACCGTAACCGCCGTGTCCGCGGAAGGGGAAAGGCTCCAGGTGTCATCCCGCATCTGTCCGTCTATCAGAATGGCTCCGGTATTGCCGGACGTAATCGCCGCCGTGGCGATCCCCGTGGGCAGTATCAATTTGTCGGTTCCGTTACAGTCGTATTTGTACCACTTCCAGGCGCCGCCGTTGAGTTTCTTGTAAACCACATTCCCTTGCGCGAGATTTTCGCCGGCGGTCCCCGTGACGGCCCGGCCTTCAGCTTCGTGGTCGTTTAGCGCGGCATTATGCAGGATCAGTTTTTTGTTGGTATCCAGATTCCCGCCGAGCTGTGGGGTGGTGTCCTCGACGACATTTTGCAGGGAACCGATCAAGGTTCGGATCTCTGCGATTGATAATCCCTTAATGTTCCCCCCGGTGATCCTCCCGACGACCTGCTGTTCCGCGATTGTGACGGCGGCAGGCGTATTATCCGCGTTCGCTGCGAGGATCGTATTGGCATCAAACGTGGCCGACTGCACGGACCCGATCAATGTTTGCAGTTCCGCTACAGACAGGCCCTTGATGTCTCCCCCGGTGATCCTCCCGGCAACCTGCTGTTCCGCGATTGTGACAGCGGCAGGCGTATCGTCCGCGTTCGCTGCGAGGATCGAGTTAGCGTTATAGGTACTTTTGAGCACCACGCCCAGGGTGGTTCCCGCGTCCGCTTTGTGCGTCCCGTCTGTATTGTGCTCGATGAGCATCAGCCGGTTGAGGGTGTCGCCTTTTGTCGGATGTCCCGCGCCCACCATTTCCTCTGTGTACTGGATGCGCTGATCGGCCGCCCCTGCGGTCCCCGCGATGATGAGGATAGCGGCGATAAAGAGCTTCGTTTTTGTTCTCATGGCGTCCTCCTTAGAAAATCGTTAAATCCCGATTAAATCCGGCCTTGACTGAGCCGTCAGCCAGGTATGTTCCATCGGCCAGGTATGCTGCCGTCAGATAGTAGGGCATTTGCAATGCCCGGAACCGGATTGTCCCGGCGTCAAAGTCCCGGGTCACCCCGACCACGCGCCAGTAATTATTTGTTAAAGGCGATCCGTCCTGGGCGTAGAGCCAATCGACCGAGTAGACGATGATATCGCCGATATCGACGCCGAGCCGCCTCAATGTCTGATCTTCGATTTCGATTTCCCAGACTGGATCCTTGAATTTGGCAACGATGATGTCCTGCACGGTCTGGACCGACGTCAAATCCCTGCACCAGTAAAATTGATACGGGGTTCCCGGCTCCCGAACCCCGTATATGCCCTGGCTGGCCATGTCGGCGTGTGCCGTGTCGTTTGTTTCTCTTTTGAACTCGCCCGCAACGTAGTTGTATGCGTAATTACAAGGGCATTGGTTGATGACGTTGCTCAGCCGCTGCCTGGTCGATATCAGCGGAGCCTCCGATTTCGGAACGATCCCGGCGGGGCCATAATCAACGTAGAGCTGATTATTGTCGATATCCAGGCAAAGGTCGCCGTCCCCGTCGAGGTAGGCCGAACCCAGAAACGAAGCCATCATTTCAACGATCGTTTCCCATATTTTTACATCCTCGCTTATGACCCCGGCGGCCTTATATCCTTGCGCCGCGAATACCTGCGAGGCGCGGGCCTTATAGGATGCTTCAAACAACGCTGCGGCAAAATCGCATTCAACCGTCAGAAAATCATGGATGATGTCGATGATGTTCTCCATGAGGGTCGCGCCGCCGGTCGTTGTCGGCTTGCCCATGCCCCTGGCCGTGATGATCTCATTGGCTTTTGGCGATGTAAACGTAATGGTGGCAATCACACCCTTGCCTTCGTAGTCATCGGCCTCGTTGAACGTGTATAGTGCGGGATTCAGCTCCATCCCATCCTCGTAGATCGCAATGCCGTTCCCGTTCGCCGCGCTCAAAACCTCGCGGGCGGAAAAGCAATAAACGGGGTTCATGCCGCCCCCGTCAGTATCGATGCACGGCAGGGTCCATATCCCGTTCGCCCCGTCCGTGTGATCCCCGTAGACGATGGGCAGGCGGTCATTCCCGTTCAGGGGACTTGAATACCGGGACGAACGCGACAGATATAATGTATCGGTCAGGGCGCTCATCGCTCATCCGCCTCCAACGTCATCGTGGGCAGGAGCGATATCTCGGAAATGGTCCCTGTGAACAGGCCGATATGCGACATATACCCGTCCGCCTCGTATCCGCACCGGATCGAAATCGGGCGGCCAAGGAACGGCTCCTTGGCGATCAACCGCGAGAAGTAGCGGTCCGCATTGTCCAGCTCGATTCTGACGTGTTGGAGCTGCTTCCCCGAGTAGGCCGCCAGGATATCGTCCTTTTTCGGTTGGATCGTCCGGTCGAGAGATCCGAGATCCAGCACCCGTGCGCCTTTGTCAATCAGGCCGATGGTGGACTCCCCGGCATCAATGGATCCGTCCGCATCGTAGGTTCCGTCGGCAAAAAACCCCGCAATGTCGAAAATCCGCGCCATCTCCTTACCGCAGTAGGCCCGATATCCGAGGTGCGTCTCGATCAGGATATATGTGATCGGGACCTCTCCCCGCATCAGGCGGCGGTGGAATGCGATGGGGATCCTATACACTGCGCAGGACCTCCTCGAACGTCACGGGCATATCGTAATATGACCGGGTTCTGTGATTAACCGGAAGAGACAACAATGCGACCAGCCATGAATCATTAGGGGACGCCGAATCTTTGTTGAACCAGAACGGTTTTATAGTCCCGGCCGTTCGGTCCGTGATAGCCGCGAGCAGGGCTTTCATGCTCGCGACGTCTGCCGCGCCCATATATTCAAAATTGAATTCGAACGTTGTGCGGCTGTTGTAAAACCGATTGCGTCGGACCCCGTAGGGAGTCTCGTTCCGCTCCGTGAGAAATTCCGTTTCCTCGGAGAACCCCTCGATGTAGTTTTGTGTCAGTTCCAGGTAATCTCCGAGAAATAATTCGCCTATTTCATTGTAGGCGTCGGGATTGGCCGCATCCGTTATGCTGACCAGCCAGTATCTTCGCGTGGTGGCGGCGCCCAGGTAATGGACGATCTTCTCCTCGCTCCAGATGACGGCTTCGGAAAACTGCGGATTTCCGCCGTCGCTATCGAACGTGGCCGCGTCGTCGGCCTCCAGGAGGATCGTCGCCCCGCTCGTGAGATTA
>JAFGRP010000109.1 GCA_016935075.1 Deltaproteobacteria bacterium
AAGGGATCGGGAAGGCCTGCCGGGGACCGGGCCGGCCGGCGAACGGCGGGGGGAAAGAAAACATGTCGGAAAGGATCGCCACACCCTCCAAGGCGCAACTCAGGCGATGGGAAAAACTGACGATGGAAAAGTACCGGCGGCGGGAGGGGTTGTTCCTCGCCGAAGGCGGGAAGGTCGTCGGCGAACTCCTCCGGAGCGGCCGGCCGGCGGAGGCGATCCTGGTCTCCGAGGACAGGGCGGAGCGGCGAGAAGAAATTCTCGCCGGCGTTCCGGCCGGGATGCCGGTTTTCCGATTGACGGACCGCGAGTGGACGACCCTGAGCCAGGATCCCTCCCCGGAAGGGGTGATGGCGGTGGCCGCCGTCCCGCCGACCGTCGATCCCGCAGGCCTGCTTGCGGCCGCAACGGGGCCGCTGCTCCTCCTCCATCAGGTGAACAACCCCAACAACCTGGGCGCCCTTCTCCGGACGGCCCACTGGTTCGGCTTCCGGACGGTCCTCGTCAGCGAGGGCTCCTGCGAGGCGACGAATCCCAAGGTGATCCGGACGTCGATGGGAAGCCTCTTCCACCTGACGGTGATCGGTGACCTTGATTTTAATCGTATTCTTGCGGAAGTTCGGGGGTGTTTCCGGATCGTGGGAAGCGAGGTCCGGGAAGGGGTTGCGCCCCATCCCTGCGGGCCGGCGACGGCGCTGCTGTTGGGAAGCGAGAGCCACGGCCTGCCGGAAGAACTCCTTGCGCAGACCCAGGAGCGGTGGAAAATCCCCGGCGCGGGAAGGGCGGAGTCCCTGAGCCTCCCGCAGGCGGCGGCGATTATGATGTACGAATGCGTAAGAAAGAACGGCGTCTCCGTGAGGTGAGATGATGGAAGGATTCATCCAGGTGACGACGACGACCGGAAAGAGGGAGGATGCCGAGCGGATCGCCCGGGCGCTCGTCGAGACGAGGCTTGCCGCCTGTGTTCAGATCGCGGGACCGATCGCGAGCATCTACCGCTGGAAAGGAAAGATCGAGACGGCCGGCGAATGGCTCTGCCTGATCAAGAGCCGGCAGGAGAACTTCAGGGCCGTCGAGCGGATGATCCGCTCGCTCCACCCTTACGAAACGCCGGAGATCGTCGCCGTTCCACTGACCGACGGCAGCCGCGACTATCTCGACTGGCTCCGGAGCGAACTGACGGCGCCGTGTGAGGAATGAAAATGCTTTTGGCCGGGGATATCGGCGGCACGAAAAGCCGCCTGGCGATCTTCGCGGGCGACGCTGACCCGAGGCGGCCTCTGGTGGAGGAGGTCCTCCCCAGCAGCCGCTACACGGGGCTCGAATCACTGATCCGGGCGTTCCTGAAACGGACGAACCGGACCGCCGACCGCGCCTGCTTCGCCATTGCCGGACCGGTCATCGACGGCCGGGCGGCGGTGACCAATCTCCCCTGGATCGCAGAGGCCGGCGCGATCCGGCGGCAGTTCGGCTTCCGGTCGGTCCGTTTCCTGAACGACGTTGCAGCAACCGCCCGCGCCATACCCCTGCTCGAACCGCGGGAACTCCACACGCTGTGCCCGGGGGAGCCCGCCGCCCAAGGGGCCATCGCGCTGATCGCCCCGGGGACCGGTCTGGGGGAGGCCTTCCTGACTTGGGAGGGGACGCGGCAGCGGGAACACCCCTCCGAGGGCGGCCACGCGGACTTCGCCCCGGGGAACCTGCTGGAGGCGGATCTCCTCCGGGAGCTCCGGAAAGAGTCCGATCATGTCAGTTATGAAAAAGTCTGTTCCGGTCCGGGGCTCTGGAAGATCTATTGCTTTCTTAGGGAGCGGGGAACAGAGGAGGAGCCTTCCTGGCTGGCCAGGAAGCTGGCGGGGGCGGACGATCCCGTGCCGGTTCTCGTCGATGCGGCGCTTACGGAAAAGACCGGTATCCGTGTCCAGACGGTGAGTCTCTTCTGTTCCATCCTTGGAGCGGAGGCGGGGAATCTGGCCTTGAAGACGCTGGCCACGGGCGGCGTTTACATCGGGGGCGGGATTGCCCCGCGGATTCTTCCTTTTCTGGAGGATGGGACGTTTCTTGCGGCCTTCCGGCGGAAGGGGCGGATGGCCGATCTCCTCTTCCGGATGCCCGTCCACGTGATTCTCGAAACGCGGGCGGCGCTGATCGGCGCCGTCGACTGCATTGCAAACGGATAAGGCGGCTCCCCTTTTTTAACGACGTCCAACGCGGCATCCCGACTTTTGCGATGCCAGCTTGCTTCAAGTCAAAACATTCCGGCTTAACGCCGGGCAGAGGACCCGCAGCACCTCTTGCCTACCGGGATTTCCCTTTCGCTTCCTTTGCCCGAAGCTTCAGGTTCTTCTCCCTTCTTCTGCGCTTGCGGTCCAGTTCCTTCTTACGTTCGATCTTCTTGTGCTGGCTCATAGTATCTCCTATAGCTCGATGATGTCCACCGGGTGGATCTGCGTCGCCTTGAACGGGGGGTAGATCCCCGCCGCAATGTCCAAGAGGGCCGATGCGGCGAAGGCGACCGGAAGCCCCCGACCCGATACGGTGGGATAGCGCAATGCCCGCGCGATGGCAAGGCTCATGAGGCATCTCTCCGTCCCGTAGAGGGCGTCCGCAGGGACCGCCGGATCGGCGTCAGACGCTCGCGATGGAGAACAGCTTGTCGAACCCGGCCATCTTGAAGACCATCATGACCTGTGGCGACAGGTTGACGATCGAAAACCCGACCCCGCCCGTCTGCCTTGCGGTGCGAATGCACAGGCGCAGAAAGGCCGAGGCGACGTAATCCACACCGGTCAGATCGAAGACGACGGGCAATTTCCGGCTCTCGACTTCCGCCGCAAGCAAAAGGTCCAGTTCCTGGCAGGCCAGGGTGTCCAACCGGCCGCTAAAAGTGCAGAGCAATCTGGCGTCTGCTTCGCGGAAGTTGATCATGGGCGCCTCCTTCTTTCGTGTTTTTCAGTAGTTTCTATTGTACATGGCCTCGACGGATGTCGCGTCCCAGGCGTCGTCGAGAAGCATTTTCGGATCGAACCGGCAGAAACGTTCGTTGGTTCTTCGCCGGGTGATGCGTTGGATGTTCAGAAGGTTCCGGGCGGTGATGTTGTCGGTGGTGATGTTTTTCCCGCTGGTTCCGCACCCCAGCGTGAAGGACGGATGCAATTTGTTGAAAACCCCGCCGACTCCGCCCTGAGAGGAGGGCATGTTGACGACGATCCGGCCCGCCTTCATGAAGGAGGAAAACTTCAGGATTTTGTCTTCGTCGTTGGAAAATATGCTGGCCGTATGCCCCATCCCGCCGTGGAAATTGAGATCGATGCACAGGTTCAGCGCCTGCTCGAAGCTCCGGGCCACATAGAAGGCAAGGATGGGCGCCAGGATTTCCGAGGATAGCGGGTACTTCTCGCCGACATCCTCAAGACGGGCGACCAGAAGCCGGGTCCCTTCCGGAACGGAAATACCCGCCTTCTCGGCGATTTGCAGCGCGGAGTTGCCGACAATGTTCGCGTTCATGATTCCCTTTTCGCGATCGAAGGCCGCCTGCTCCACTTGCCGACATTCTTCAGGCGTCAGAAAGTGGGCCTGTCTTGCCGACAGTTCCCGGGCGACGGCCTCGGCCAGGGCGTCCTCGACGACAATGGCCTGCTCGCTCGCGCAGACCGTGCCGTTGTCGAAGGTCTTGGAAAGCAGAATCTGATCGACGGCAAAAGCCGGATCTGCGCTTTTCTCGATGAACACCGGCACATTGCCTGCGCCGACGCCGAAGGCCGGCGTTCCGGAACTGTAGGCCGCCCGGACCAGCGATTCCCCGCCCGTTGCCAGAACCAGCGCCAGCTTCGGATGGCCCATCAACTCATGGGTCTGTTCCCGCGTCAGGCTTTGCACCCACTGTATGCAGTCCTCGGGCGCATCCTCCTTCAGCGCCGCTTCGTAGCAGATGCGGGCGGCCTCGATGGAGCTGCGGGCGGCGCTGCGATGGGGGCGGATAATGATGGGGTTGCGGGTCTTCAGCGCGATGAGGATCTTGAACAGGACGGTGGAGGTGGGGTTGGTCATCGGAATTACGGCGCAGATGGGCCCCAGGGGCGTGGCAAATTCGGTGATCCCTCTCTCCCGGTCCTCGGAAACGATCCCGACCGTCTTTTCGTGTTTGATGTCTTCATGAACGAGGAGGGTGGCGATGACGTTCTTGAGAACCTTGTCCTCCCACTTTCCGATCCCGGTCTCCTCGTGCGCCATCTTGGCCAGTTTCACCCTTGCGTTGAATCCGGCCTCGTAGGCGGCGCGGACGACACGGTCGGTCTGCGCCTGATCGAGTTGAGAAAAAACCGCGGCGGCCGTCACCGCCCTCTCCATGATGTCGCTGACGACGCTGTCCGAAGGATTTTCCATTCCGATTTTCCTCCTTGTCGGCTCCTCCCGGCGGCTCCCCGGCCCCGGCGCCGCCATGGCCCGCATATTTCCCTGTTACGGCCGGACCATAACCCCGGTGTCGAAATCCGTCAAACGATCTCGATGGACAGTCCGGCGTCGTGAGCCGTCTGGAATCTATCACGTCGATCCGCCGGGGGCAATGGCGTTTTTTGTGCGGGCGACATTTCCCGGCTTTCCCGGCATGTCCGGGGGAGGGGGGGGACCTTTCTCGGTCCATGCACGAACGGGGTCTTGAGTGAAGCAGGCGGAGAGGATCCATATTCCATGAAGGGACGGCATTTACGGATTGGATTCTTTCGCGCCGGCGACGGCAAGAATTTTCATGTCGTGCTTCCGATAGCGGGTGTCTGAATACGGGAGCGGGTTGCGGTACTCCCGGACCAGGACGAGATGGTGTTCCAGGGGATTGAAGTACCGCTGTTTTGCCCACTGCGGAACAATGTCCAAAGAGGCGTCGCCGTTTATCTCCACGCCCCGCGCCCCCCCGAGTATGAGAATGCCGTCTCCGAGCCCGGCCTCACTGTGAAGGTGGTTGACATCCTCTATTTTATAGAGAGGATTGTAATGCAGCCGATATTTCAGATAACCGGTCGCGAGATAATCGGTATAGTAAGTTTTTTCCGGGTGCGCCTGTATATAGGCGGCCGCATCTTTGATATCCTTCAGGCCGTCGTGATAGTAGTTCTGAATGGTATGCAGGCTGAATGCCGAAAGCCCTGCAACAAAAAACAGGCCGGTGAACATGATTTTCCGGTATCGGCGCAGAGAGGAGAAACACAATGCCCCGATACACACGACGGGGATACTCAGGTACGCGTGAAAGCGGGGATGTTTCGGGAACAGACAATATCGCTTGTTTGTAAATATCTCTTCGATCGAAACGGGCGCGAACTCCAGGGTAATGTAACCGGCCACCACCCAGATCAGCCATATGGCGAAGATCCTGTTCAGGTCGGCGGTGAAGCGCTTCCGAACATACAAAGCCCAGACGACGCCGCCGAGCAGCATCAGGGGATAGTAAATCGTGAAATAGTGGACCACCCCGCGTGAGTATGCCTTGAAAGCAAACGTATACTTGGTGTACTCGAAGAGTCCGCCATAAGACCCGATGATTTCGAGAAACCCGATCGGGTATTTCTTCAGGTGAGGAAGGGCCCAGAGGGCGTTTACATTGAACACCTGGGCCCTCGATAACAATGTGTTCTGCAGGAACGGATCTCCGGAATTGGCGTAGTAGTAATAGGACAGGAGGGCAAAAAACGGAATGAATCCCAGGACGACAAACAGGTGTTGCATCCTGAACCGGCGATAGACCAGGAAATAGAGCAGGAAGAAGGAGGGCAGGACGACTCCCAATACCTTCATGCCGTGGGACAACGAGAAAAACATCCCGGAAAGGAAAAACCATATACCCGCCTCTTTCGAGGATCCGTTGTCCCGAAGCCGGATCTCGCCCCGGGCGAAGAAAAAGACCGTCAGCGCGACCGACAGCCCGAGGGGGACATCCGGTGAAATCTTCGTTGCGAACGCACAGTCCAGAGGATATACCGCCAGAAGGAATGCGGTGATGAGTCCGAGTTCCCGGTCGCCGCCGAACAGACTGACGAAAAAATAGGCAAGGATGACGCCGAATATCGAACAAAGAAAAGGGAAGAGAATGAACCCGAAGTCGTTGGGCCCGAACAAAAGGACCAGGCACTTCACGGGCATCAGAAACGACATCCGGAGTTGGAAGATGTGTGCTGGATCGAATCTGTTTTCGGCGATGATGTTCCTGATGGGCGCGAGGGAATAGGTCCCCTTGACCATGCTGTTGATTGTGTTGATGTATATGGCGTCATCATGCGGATCGGCGCCGACAAAGCCGATGAAAAAAAACAACCGAAACGCGATCGCCACGGCAACGACGACGGCCAGCGCAATCCAGTACCTCTGCGGATCGGCACACGGTTCGACGTTTGGGCCGCTGCAAGGCTCCATTCCGGATGGTTCGCTTGTCGGTATTCTTTCCATTACCGGCGATCGTATCATAAACATTTAGAATATTTCTATCCGTTCTTGTCAGCCGATCTCCTTGTATAATCGGGGGCGTTGGTGTAAAGTATTTCCGGGAAAGGGTATTCTGCAGGACGACGGCCACTGTCCGGCAGCCGATCTTACACGATACGAGGAGATTTTATCATGAGCGAACGAGGCACCTTGGAATGGCAGTGCATCAACACGATCCGTTTTCTGGCGGCGGACGCCATCGAAAAGGCGAAATCCGGACATCCCGGCATGCCGATGGGGGCGGCGGCCGCGGCCTTCACCCTCTGGACGCGGCACCTGAAACACAATCCGGCCGACCCGCTCTGGCCCGACCGGGACCGGTTTGTGTTGTCCGCCGGGCACGCCTCGATGCTACTCTATGCCCTCCTCTATCTGACCGGATACGACCTCTCCCTCGAAGACCTGAAGGCCTTCCGTCAGTGGGGGAGCAAGACGCCCGGCCATCCGGAACGCCGGCATCCCCCGGGAACGGAGATGACGACGGGCCCTCTCGGCCAGGGGCTTGCTGCTGCGGTCGGCATGGCGGTCGCTGAGGCCCACCTTGCGGCCCGGTTCAACCGGCCGGGACATGCGGTTGTGGATCACCGGACCTACGTGTTCGCCAGCGACGGCGATCTGATGGAGGGTGTTTCCTGCGAAGCCTGTGCGCTTGCCGGCCACCTGGGACTGGGAAAACTCACGGTCGTGTACGATGACAACCGGATATCCCTTTCGGGGGTCACCTCGCTCTGTTTCACCGAAGAGATCGATCGGCGGTTCACCGCCTCCGGCTGGCAGGTGATCGCCGTCGGGGACGGGAACGACACAGCGGCGGTGGACCGGGCTTTTGCAGAGACGGAGGCGGAATCAAAGAAGCCCTCGCTCATCCGTCTCCATACCACGATCGGCTTCGGCGCTCCCGGGAAGCAGAACACCAGTTCCGCCCACGGTTCGCCGCTCGGGGCGGAGGAGCTCAAGGCAGCCAAGGAGAACCTCGGCTGGCCTGTCGATCCCCCGTTCTTCGTACCGGAGGAGGCCCTCGGTTTCTTCCGGCGGGCCGTTGCCGCGGGCGCAGAGAAACAGGAATCATGGAAAGAGGCCTTCCGGAACTACGCTGCTGCCTATCCGGAGGCGGCCGCCGAATTCGAACGGGTCATGAGGGGCGGGCTTCCCGCCGGGTGGGATAAGGCGCTCCCAGCATACGGCCCGGGAACGAAAGACGTGGCCACGCGGAAAACATCGGAATCCGTTCTCCGGATCCTCGGGGAGGCGATTCCGGAACTGATGGGCGGCGCGGCCGATCTGAATCCCTCCACCTTCTCCTGGCTCAAGGGGATGGGTGACTTCCAGAGGCCCGGCGAACCTCCGGCCTGCCGGGAAGGGGCATGCGGCGGGGAGTGGGGCTACGGCGGCCGGAACATCCACTTCGGCGTCCGGGAGCACGCGATGGCAGCGATTGCCGGTGGGATGGCGCTGCACGGGGGGATCCTCCCCTTCACCGGCACCTTCCTGACCTTTGCCGATTACATGCGGCCGTCGATCCGCCTGGCCGCCCTGATGGGTCTCCATGTGATCTACATTTTCAGCCATGACAGCATCGGCGTCGGCGAGGACGGCCCGACCCACCAGCCCATCGAGCACCTGATGGGCCTGCGGGCGATCCCCAACCTGACGGTCATACGGCCGGCCGACGCCAACGAGACGGTCGAGGCCTGGCGTATGGCCGTCGAAAACGGGGATGGCCCCACCGCTCTCATCTTCACCCGCCAGAACCTGCCCGTTGCGGACCGCGCGGCGGTCGGTCCGGCGGAAGGCCTCCGGAAAGGAGGATACGTCTTCTGGGAGTCGGGCGAGGGCCTGCCGGAGGCGATCCTGATCGGAACCGGTTCGGAGCTCCACCTCGCCCACGCGGCGGGAAAAACGCTCGCCGCGGAGGGGGTCAGCGTTCGCGTCGTCTCGCTTCCGAGCTGGGAGCTCTTCGACCGCCAGCCTGAAGATTACCGGGATCAGGTTCTCCCGCCCGCCGTGCGCGCGAGGGTCGCCGTCGAGGCGGGGATCCGCCTGGGATGGGAGCACTACGTCGGTCTTGCGGGGGCCGCCGTGGGGATCGACCGTTTCGGCGCCAGCGCCCCGTATGCGGTGATCTACGAGCAATTCGGGGTCACCGCCGCAGCGGTTGCAGAGGCAGCAAGGCGGCTCCTGAAAATGTAGGGGGCAGCTGCCTCTTTCCATTGGGACGGGAAGAGGGGGACGGAAAAATTTTCGCGGAAAAGGGGGGACAGCTCCCTATTTTCTGGAAAAAATAGGGAGCTGTCCCCCCTTTCAGAGGTTTCGCAGCGGGGAGGGAACGGCAATGACGACAAAAATGACGTTTCGCCCGGAGTCCTGCCGGGCGGCGGAGGCGGAGGCCCGCAAGGCCTTGGAGACCGGACGGATCTTGGAACGGATCCGCCGAAAGGACCATACCGTCTGGAAGCCCCAGCCGGAGGAGATCGCAAACCGCCTCGGCTGGCTCGACAGCCCGCAGGTGATGCAGGGGCGGCTCTCCGAAATTACGGCCGCCGTTGATGAAATTCGGGCCGACGGCTTCAATTTTGCCCTTCTCCTCGGGATGGGCGGATCCAGCCTTGCGCCCGAGGTTTTCCGGAAGGTCTTCGGCGCGGCCGGCGGCTTCCTTGACCTCGCCGTGCTGGACAGCACGGACCCGGGGGCGGTCCTGGCCTTTACCGAACGGCTCGACCCCGGCCGGACGCTCTTTGTGGTCTCCACGAAGTCGGGCGGGACGGTCGAAACCTTCTCCTTCATGAAGTATTTTTATAACCGGCTTGCGGAGAAATTCGGGTCGGAAAAGGCGGGGAAACACTTTCTTGCGATCACCGATCCCGGGAGCACTCTGGCGGATATTGCCCGGGAACGCCGTTTCCGCCGCGCCTTCCTCAACGACCCGGAGATCGGCGGGCGCTATTCGGCCCTTTCCTGTTTCGGCCTCGTCCCGGCGGCGCTGATCGGGATGGATGTGAAGCTTCTTCTGGATCGGGCCGCGGCGGCTGCGGCCGAAGAATTTGCCGGAACAGGCGAACGGATGCACGGGGCCGTCCTTGGGGCGCTCCTTGGAGAATTCGCGGCCCGGGGCCGCGACAAACTCACCTTCGTTTTTTCGCCGCCGCTCGCCGCCTTCGGCGACTGGGTGGAGCAACTCCTTGCGGAGAGCACGGGAAAGGAGGGGAAAGGGATCCTGCCGGTCGTGGGTGAGGAGATCGGGCCTCCTTCGGTTTACGGCGGCGACCGACTCTTCTGCTCGATCCGGATCGACGGAGACGCCGCCGGGGAGGAGCAACTGAAGGCGCTCGCAGAGGCCGGCCATCCCGTTATGGATATCAGGCTTGCCGATCCCTTTGACCTCGGGGGCCAGTGTTTTCTCTGGGAGATGGCCACGGCGGTCGCTGGTTGGCGGCTGGCGATCAACCCGTTTGACCAGCCGGACGTGGAGGCGGCGAAGGTCCTCGCCCGGAAGATGATCGCGGAATACCGTGAAACGGGGTCGATGCCGCCGGAGACGCCCTCCCTGGAGGGGTCCGGTCTCTCCGTGTACGGCGTCGTTGCGGCGGAGAAGCCGGAGGATGCCCTGACGGCGTTTCTTGCGCAGGCGAAGCCGGGCGCGTATGCCGCGCTCCAGGCCTATCTGACGCCGTCCCCGGGGACGGACGAGGCCCTGAAGCGCCTCCGGATGCGGATCCGGAACCGTTTCCCTCTGGTTGCGACCGTGGGCTACGGGCCCCGCTTTCTCCACTCGACGGGGCAGCTCCACAAGGGAGACGCCGGGTGCGGCCTGTTTATCCAGCTTACGGCGGACGATCCCCGGGATGCGCCGATCCCCGATGAACTCGGGCGGCCGGAATCCGCGCTCACGTTCGGCGTCCTGAAACAGGCCCAGGTTTTCGGCGACCGGCAGGCCCTGATCAACGCGGGCCGTTCCGCGATCCGGATCCACCTCCATCGGGATCCAACGGACGGCATTTCCCGCTTGACGGCGGCCCTGTAACGCCCCGGAGGAAAAATGCGATGATTCCGGGAACCCTGAACCGGCTGCAGCACGAAAAAAGTCCCTACCTCCTCCAGCATGCCGCAAATCCCGTGGACTGGTATCCCTGGGGGGAGGAGGCCTTCACCCGGGCGAAAAACGAGGACAAGCCGGTCTTTTTATCGATCGGCTATTCCACCTGCCACTGGTGCCATGTCATGGCCCGGGAATCATTTGAAGACGACCGGACGGCCTCCCTCCTCAACGAGGCCTTCGTCTGCGTCAAGGTGGATCGCGAGGAGAGGCCGGATATCGACGGGATCTACATGCAGGTCTGCCAGATGATGACCGGCGGCGGGGGATGGCCGCTGACCGTCGTCATGACGCCGGAGCGGCGCCCCTTCTTTGCGGCCACCTACATTCCCAAAGAGAGCCGGTGGGGCAGAACGGGGCTCATCGAACTGATCCCGCAGATCGGCAGACAGTGGCGGACGGCGCGCGAACGGATCGAAGAAGCGGCGGACCGGGTCGTATCGTTTCTGCAAGACACGGTTTCCGGTTCGCAGCGGGGGGAAC
>JAFGRP010000110.1 GCA_016935075.1 Deltaproteobacteria bacterium
AAATCTACAAGGAAAATTTCGGAAGCGACCGCTTTAAAAAGCTGGCTGTTCAGGGCGCCATGACCCAACGGCTGCTTTGGGCCAGTACCAGCACCAAAAACCCGGAATACAGTGACGTGAAATACGTGGAGGCGCTCATCGGACCGGACACGGTCAATACGGTTCCGCTGGAAACCCTTGATGCCTACCGGGACCATGGGGAGCCGAAAGCCCGGCTGGAAGAGGATGTCACGGAAGCCCGCCGGGTGATGGAGAGGCTGCCGGAACTGGGTGTCCACATCGACAAGATGACGCAACAACTTGAAGACGAAGGAGTCGAGAAATTCAACAAACCGTTCGACAAGCTGATGGAGGCCATCGTGCATATGTCCCAACGACAGATGAAAGCCGGTCAACCCTGAGCCGATCGGCCGCCTGGCTGCAAACGGACGTTTGCAGAGGAACAAGTCAGCATCACTGAAAATGAGACCCAATAGGCCGGCTTTGCCGCATGGAATGACGATACGGGGAGGCGTGAGGTAATGGAGACAGAAACCCTCTTCATCCTGCTGTTTGTTGTCGCCACAGCTGTGGCGATCGCGGTTCAACGTCTGGCCGTTCCTTATACGGTTGCATTGGTCTTCACGGGTCTCGTCCTGGGACTGCTGCATGTTTTCGAAGCGCCCCACCTGACCAAGGCGCTGCTGTTCGGCGTCTTTCTGCCGGGGTTGCTTTTCGAGGCGGCGTTCCACATCGAGTTCAAGCAATTCTGGCGAAATCGCCTCGTCATTTCGTCGTTGTCTCTGCCTGGGGTGATGGCGGCGATCGCGCTGACGGCCGTGATTTTGACGCCGGTTGCCAATGCGTTGAATTTCGATCAAGGCTTTGGCTGGAAGCACGCATTGGTGTTTGGCGCGCTCATCTCCGCCACCGACCCCATTGCAGTCGTCGCGATCTTCAAGAATATGGGCGTTCCGAAGCGTCTGGCCGTTTTGCTCGACGGCGAGAGCCTCCTCAACGACGGCTCCGCGATCGTTTTTTTTACGCTCAGCCTTGCGCTTGTGACCGGGACGGTTGTGTCGATCGGCGGTTTGGCCTTCGATTTTATCAAGATCGTCGGCATCGGCGCGCTCATTGGAACGGGAGTCGGTCTGGCGGTTTCACAAGTCATCAAGCGGGTGGACGAGCCGATGATTGAAATCACGCTGACGACGATTGCCGCATACGGGTCCTTTCTGGCCGCCGAGCATTTTCATTGCTCCGGTGTGATTGCGACCGTGACGGCGGGTATGCTCTGCGGAAATTATGGCGCCCGTTTCGGCATGTCGCCATCGACCCGGATCGCCGTGGAAACATTTTGGGAATACGTCGCTTTTGCGCTCAATTCCATCGTCTTCCTTTTGATTGGTTTCGAGGTGCACTTCCAGGCATTGCTGGCCTCCTGGCTTGCGATTCTGGCCGCCTATCTCGTGGTCACTGGAGGCAGGGCGCTGGTCATATTTTTCGCATCGTCACTTCTTCGGAAGACGCGGGAACGAATTCCCTGGGCTTGGAGCGTCATCCTGACCTGGGGCGGGCTGCGAGGCGGATTGCCCATGGTGCTGGTACTCAGTCTCCCGAAGGATTTTCCTCATCGGGAACTGCTGGTTTCGATGACCTTTGGAGTTGTCATTCTTTCGATTCTCGTCCACGGGCTGACGATGTCCCCGCTGTTGCGATGGTTGGGCATTGTGCGCGGATACCGTGAACGCGCCGAATATGAGTTGACACGCGGCAAGCTGCAGGCAGCCCATGCCGCGCTGGAGGAGATCGATCGGATGTCGAACATCCATTTCACAAACCCGAAGGTGCTCGTCGATCTCCGCCGCGAATATGATCAAAAGATAGAGACCGACGAAGCGGCTCTGGATGAATTGCATCTTGAAAGACACCAGCATCTCGCCGAGGAATTACAATGGGGCCGGCGCCACCTGCTGTCGGTGGAAAAAGGCGCGGTGATCAATGCCTTTCAACGCGGACTTCTCAGTCAGGCCGTTCAGGAGAAGCTGCTGGCGGATATCGACGCGCGTCTGCTGAGTCTCGAATCAGAAGAACCCGATGAGGCCGCTGAGCGGCGGACGTCCTCCCGTCACGCCTCCCGGCATCCATCAGTTGAATAAGGGATCGGGAAAACGAATGATGTCATTCGCTTGGACATCCGAGGAGGAAAACCATGACGGCAAGACGTTTTTCGGGAAAGCGGATGGTTCGCGGCGCTTCCGTCCGGGAAGGAAGACATCTTCAAGATCAATGCGGAGAGTGACCTGGGAGCTGTTCATCTGCGCCGCGTCGCGGAGGAGGCCCGGATGAGTGTCGCCGGGGCTTCTGCGGCGGCGCCGCATCGGTCAGGGATTCCGTCCGGGCCAAAAACGAAGGAGAGAGCATGAGCCAACCATCACGTGTCAGCCGCCCGTGTAAGGGTCTTCTGCCCGATGAAATCGAGGGGTTCGATTCTCTGGCAGAGCTGGCCCTGGATATGCGGTGGTCGTGGAATCATGCCACAGACGAGGTGTGGCGGCAGTTGGATCCGGTGTTGTGGGACCTGACGCATCACCCCTATGATGTCCTGCAGACGGTTTCGAAGGCGAAAATCCGGCGCGCGTTCGCCGATCCGGTCTTCCGCAGGAAGATAAATGCCTTTTTACAGTCCAAAAAGAAGACGGATGAAGCACCCACTTGGTTTCAGCAACATCATCCCGAATCGCCCCTGACTTGTGTGGCGTATTTCAGCATGGAATTCATGTTGAGCGAAGCCCTCCCGATCTATTCGGGAGGGCTGGGCAACGTGGCCGGCGATCAGCTGAAAGCCGCCAGCGACCTGGGCGTTCCCGTGGTCGGCGTGGGATTGCTGTTCCAGCAAGGCTATTTTCGCCAGGTGATTGACAAACACGGAGCGCAACAGGCCCTGTTTCCGTATAACGATCCAGGACAGTTGCCGATTACGCCGTTGCGCCAGCCGAACGGTGAATGGTTGCGGCTGGAGCTTGCCTTGCCCGGTTACCCGGTCTGGCTGCGCGCCTGGCAGGTCCAAGTCGGGAGAGTGAAGCTTTATCTGCTGGACAGCAATGATGCAGCGAACACCCCCGTTCATCGGGGGATTACCACCGAACTGTACGGCGGCGGGCCGGAGCTGCGGCTTAAACAGGAGATCGTACTGGGGTTCGGCGGATGGCGGTTGCTTCGCGCGCTCGGTCTGCACCCGGCAATCTGCCACCTCAATGAAGGTCATGCGGCCTTTGCCGTGCTGGAACGCGCCCGGAATTTCATGGATGAAACCGGTCAATCCTTTCCCGCGGCCTTGGCCGTTACGCGAGCGGGCAACCTGTTCACCACGCACACGGCGGTGACCGCGGGATTCGATCGTTTTGAACCGGCCCTCATGGAACAATACCTCGGGGAATACGCCGGAAAGCTCGGTCTCACGCTCCGAGACCTGCTGGCACTCGGCCGCCAGGTGCCGGATGACCCGTCGGAGAATTTCAACATGGCCTATCTGGCAATCCGCGGCAGCGGGGCGGTTAATGGCGTGAGTCGTCTGCATGGGAAAGTCAGCCGTCATCTCTTTGAACCTCTCTTTCCGCGCTGGCCGGCGGATGAAGTGCCCGTCGGACACATCACGAATGGAGTCCACATGCCGACATGGGACTCGGCGGACGCCGACGATCTTTGGACGAAGGCCTGTGGAAAAGACCGATGGCTGGGGCCCACGGAAAACCTGGAGCAGGACATTCACCGTCTCTCCGATGCCGCGCTCTGGCAGTTCCGAACCGCCGCCAGCAGGTCTTTTGTTGAATACGTCCGCGAGCGATTGTCCGGGCAGCTGGCCGCTTCGGGCGCACCGCCCGATGCGGTGCACGGGGCGAAGCATCTGTTCGACCCCGATGCGCTGACTTTGGGCTTTGCGAGACGCTTCGCGACTTACAAGCGGCCCAATATGCTTCTGCATGATCCGGAGCGGTTGATTCGCCTGTTGACAAATCATCAACGTCCGGTGCAACTGGTCATCGCCGGCAAGGCCCATCCGGCGGATCAGGCGGGTCAGGCCCTGATTGAGGAATGGACGCAATTCATCCGGCGGCCCGAGGCGCGCCGTCATGTGATCTTCCTGAGCGATTACAACATGCTCTTGAGCGAGTACCTTGTGCAGGGGGTTGATGTCTGGATCAACACGCCCCGGAGGCCCTGGGAGGCGTGTGGAACGAGCGGCATGAAGGTGCTTGTCAATGGAGGCATCAATCTCTCGGAATTGGACGGCTGGTGGGCGGAAGCATACACGCCGGAAGTGGGGTGGGCACTTGGGGATGGAAAGGAGCATGGCGACGATCCCGCATGGGACGCGGTCGAAGCCGCCGCGCTCTACGATTTGCTCGAGCGGGAGGTGATTCCGGAGTTCTATGCCCGGGATGGGAGCGGGATTCCCGCCGCATGGGTCAAGCGGATGAGGGAAAGCATGGCGCGGTTGACACCGTTTTTCTCCGCCAACCGAGCGGTGCGCGAATACACCGAGCGGCACTACCTCCCATTGGCTGCCGTCTACCGTGAGCGTGCGGCCAAGAATGGTGCAGCGGGCAGGCAAATAGCCGATTGGCGGCAAAAGCTGATACAGAAATGGGGCGCGGTACATTTCGGAGAAGCAAAGGTTAATACCCGTGATCAGCTGCACGTATTTGAGGTTCAGGTACATCTCAACGGCCTCGACCCCAACGATGTTCGAGTGGAGCTTTATGCGGATGGGCTGAATGGCGGCAGCCCGGTACGGCAGGAGATGATGCCCGGCTCACCGGGACGAACAGCGGGTGCGCCGGGAGGCACCGTTTACAACGCGGTTGTGCCTGCGGTCCGCCCGGCAAAGGACTATACGGCGCGCGTGATGCCGCACCGTGAAGGCGTTGCGATCCCCCTGGAAGACGCACGGATCCAATGGCAGCGATGAGTGGATCGACCGAGTAAAAACGATGCAGAAAACGACGGCAATCACCCGCGTGTACCTGTATGTCGGAGGCGTCCTGCTCAGGGCCGGGTGGGATCGCGTTGCCCGTAAACAGGCGGCGATGGGCCTCAAACCGGATTTGTCCGAGATGGAGGATCGGCATCACCTGACCTTCGACGTCACCGAGGAGGGAAAACCCACGCTGGAAGAAAATTTGGGCCGTGTGGTGTTCTGCGAAAAGCGGCCGTTTACTGCGGCGCAGTCATGAAACGCGGGCTCCAGGTTTACGTGCGCGGAACCGGTTTCATGCGGATTGCGGCATGACGAAGGAATCATCCATGAAGGCATCCGACCCGGTTGTCGGGATTCCTCCGCCGCGTGTCATTGTGACCGCGGCGGTGATTGGGGATCTGACGTCAGTTTTATAATCCATGACCAGGTAATGCGGCTTGATGCTGCCGACAGGAGAGAAGGAATGACCAAATCGATTGCAGTCACAAAGAAGGAACAAAGGCACTCGATACG
>JAFGRP010000111.1 GCA_016935075.1 Deltaproteobacteria bacterium
ATATCATGCCAGGTGGAGATAGAACGGGTCCCGCAGGGATGGGACCGATGACGGGAAGGGGCGCAGGGTACTGCGCCGGATATCCGGCGCCGGGATATGCAAACGCCGGTTTCGGCTGGGGGTTCGGACGCGGTCGCGGTGGCGGCGGCTGGGGCCGTCGCAACTGGTTCTACGCGACAGGCCTGACGGGCTGGCAGCGGGGCGCCTACGGATATCCGCCCTACGGGGGAGAAATGCCGTCTGCTCCGGCTCCCTATCCCTATGGAACGAGTCCTTCAAAGGAAGATGAGCTGAATGCTTTAAAGGGGCAGGCGGAATATCTGGAAGACTCGTTGGAAGGCATCAAAAAACGGATGGAAGAACTGGAAGAAGAACTCAAGGGAAAGTAATATGGGTAAGAAGCGCCGGTACGAAGGGGTTTCCCGTACCGGCGCTTTTTTCGAGGTATCGGACTTGCGTTCTTGGGGCAGGATGCTTATGTTCTATGTAGATGTCCCGTAAAAACCGTTTTTCATATTCTTCCAGGAAAGGGGTTCATTCATGAAGATAGCAGTAACAACACAAGGTCCGTCGCTGGACGATCAGGTTGAAGCGCGTTTCGGACGGGCTCCGTATTACCTGTTCGTCGACACGGATACCATGGATTATGAGGCTGTGCAGAATCCGAATGTCGCAGCAGGAGGAGGCGCCGGTATCCAGTCTGCGCAGCTCATGTCGGACCACGGCGTGAAGCATGTCCTCACGGGGAACTGCGGGCCGAACGCCTTCCAAGTCTTCTCGGCGGCGGGGATCCAGGTCATTTCCGGTGTGAATGGAATTGCCCGCCGGGCGGTGGAACAATTCAAGGCCGGCGCTTTCAGCGTCTCCAACCAGCCCAATGTAGCGAGTCACTTCGGCATGGGCGGCGGTCTTGGTATGGGCATGGGCGGTGGCGGCGGCCGCGGCATGGGAGGCGGCCGGGGCATGGGCATGGGCGGCGGTCAAACAGCCATTCCCGGCCCGGCACCGACATCGACAAACAGAGGAAAAACCGAAGCGGAAGCCCTCAAAGAAGAGGCGCGCCTTCTCGAAAAACAGCTCCAGGACGTCAAGCGCCGGATCGACCGGATGCAAAAAGGGGGCGGCGATACGGTGGCCCATGTGAATGTCCAACAATGTAACGGGTGCGGCGTCTGTATCGATTACTGCCCTGAGAATGCCATCAGCATGAACGGTGTGGCCGTCATCGACGGAAATCGATGCACGGGATGCGGTGATTGCATCGACGCCTGCCCTCTTGGCGCGATCACCCTGTCATAAGAAAGGATTGTCTCCCCTTGAAGATAGCCATTGCCAGTGGAAAAGGCGGCACCGGGAAAACGACGATAGCGACAAATCTCGCCCTTTCTCTCGCCGATACGGGGATACATGTCCAGCTTCTGGACTGCGACGTCGAGGAGCCGAACTGCCATATATTTCTGAAACCGGAGATTGAGAAGACCGAACCGGTCACGGTGGCGATCCCTCAAGTCATCGAAGAGAAATGTACGGGATGCGGCGTCTGTGCCGATGTGTGCGAATTCAAAGCCATCGCCGTCGTAAAGGGAAAGGTCCTCATATTCCCGGAGCTCTGTCACAGCTGCGGTGCCTGCACGCTCTTCTGCCCCGAAGGCGCGTTCACGGAAGTCCCCCGGGAGATCGGTGTTCTCGAGAAAGGGAAAGCCGGTGAGATCGACTTCATCCACGGGTTGCTCAATATCGGAGAGCTCATGTCTCCGGCCGTTATCGGCGCCGTCAAGAAAGCCGGCGGCGAACCGGAGGTCCTGATCATCGATTCGCCTCCGGGGACATCCTGCCCCGTCATCGAGGCCGTCAAAGACACCGATTTCGTCCTCCTGGTCACGGAGCCCACCCCCTTCGGACTGAATGATCTGGAGCTTGCCGTGGGCATGGTGAGGGAGCTGGGTATCCCCTTCGCCGTCGGTATCAACCGCGCCGATGTCGGCAACGATGAGGTGAAAAACTATTGCGGACGGGAACGGATCGAGATCGTCCTTGAGATGCCGGACGACCGCAGGATCGCCGAGGCCTATTCCCGGGGAGAGATGGTCATCCGCGCGCTGCCGGAATATGGGAAGGTATTCGAAGACTGCTGGGCCAGCATCGTCGATCTCCGCAACCACGCGGCCCGGACGGGACAGCCTCTGGGAAAAACAGCAACAGAAGGGGAATAGTGTGAAGGAAATCGTTGTCATCAGCGGAAAAGGCGGGACGGGGAAGACGAGTATCGTCGCCTCGTTTGCGGCCCTGGCGGATAGAAAGGTCCTGGCGGACTGCGATGTTGACGCGGCCGATCTGCATCTCGTTCTCAATCCGAGGATCGAACGCCGGCAAGATTTCAGCGGCGGCAAGAAGGCAACCATACGGGCGGATGAATGTATCGCCTGCGACCGCTGTATCGAGGAGTGTCGCTTCGCGGCAATCAGTTATCCGGAGAACTCGGATACACCGCAGGTCAACCACATCTCCTGCGAGGGATGCGGAGTCTGTTTCCGGGTGTGTCCCGTCGAGGCGGTATCCTTCGAACCGGTCGTCAACGGGGAGTGGTTTGTCTCTTCGACGAACTACGGTCCCATGGTGCACGCGCGGCTCGGAATCGCGGAGGGAAATTCAGGAAAACTGGTGACGCTGATCCGGCAGGAAGCCCGTTCTATCGCGGAAAAGGAAGGGCTGAACTATATCATCGTGGACGGATCGCCCGGCATCGGGTGTCCCGTCATCGCCTCGATAACAGGGGCAGACCTCGTTCTGGTGGTCACCGAACCCACCCTCTCCGGCC
>JAFGRP010000112.1 GCA_016935075.1 Deltaproteobacteria bacterium
AGATTGGCGCAGGACTTGACGTTGTCCGTTCCGGTGATGTGTTGCGTTATCCCCATCGCGTAAAGGATGGAGGCCTTGTTTGCCTTTGCATAGAGGCGCGCCGCCGTCTTCAGGTCTTCCGCGGGTACACCGGAGATCTTCTCCGTGTACGCCGGTGTGTATTTCTCCACGGCCTTCTTCAGGGCATCAAATCCCTCCGTCCGGCTTTCCACATATTCTTTCGCAAAGATTCCCTCCTCGATGATGACGTTCATCAGACCGTTAAAGACCGCGACATCGGTGCCCGGCTTCTGGCGGAGCCAGAGCGTCGCATATTTGACCAGGTCGATCTCCCGCGGATCGATGATGATCAGTTTGGCGCCGCACCGGCGGACGGCCCGCTTGATCCGGGACGAAATGACGGGGTGGTTTTCCGTCGTGTTGGTTCCGGTCGCCAGGATGACATCGGTGAATTCGATCTCCTCGATGGAGTTCGTCATGGAACCACTTCCGAATGCGGCGGCCAGACCGGCCACCGTCACGGAGTGTCAGAGACGGGCGCAGTGATCGACATTGTTCGTGCCGATCACCGCGCGCATGAATTTTTGAAAGAGGTAATTTTCCTCATTGGTGCAGCGGGCTGAAGACAACCCCGCGATGCTGTCCGGTCCGGTTTTCTGATGGATTGCGGACAGTCTTTCCGAGATGAAACCGTAGGCCTCTTCCCAGGTGGACGGGACCAATTCCCCGCTTTTTTCCTTTCTGATGAAGGGGGTGGTAAGACGGTCGGGATGGCTGATGAAATCCAGTCCGAATCTTCCCTTGATGCACAGGCTGCCCCCGTTGGGCTGCTCGTACGAGCGGTTTCCGGTGACCTTGACGATCCGGTTGCCGTGAACGTTCAGGTCCATTTGACAGCCCACGCCGCAGTAGGCGCAGGTTGTTTTCACTTTTTTGATTTCCCATGGGCGTCCGGCGAAACGGGCCTGCTTGAAGGTGATCGCCCCGACCGGGCAGGCGTCGACGCATTCGCCGCAGAAATAACATTCGGAATCGATATAGTCGGCGCCGAAGGCCGGACCGACCTTTGCGTGAGAGCCGCGGCCGGAGAAATCGAGAACCTCGTTGACCTGGATCTCGTTGCAGACCCGGATGCAACGACCGCAGAGGATGCATTTGTTCAGATCCCTCTGGATCATCGTGTTGGTCCGTTCGATCTCATAACCCGGAGGATCGATGGTGAAGCGGGGTTTTTCGATCCCGAGGCGGTAGACCAGGTCCTGCAGTTCGCAGGCGCCGTTCTGTTCACAGGTCAGGCAGTTGTGATCGCCGGAGGCCCAGAGGAGCTCAACGATCAGTTTCCGTGCGGTTTGGACCCTCGGGGAGTCGGTTTTGATAACCATGCCGGGACTCACCGGCATGCAGCAGGAGGCGACCAGGGATTTCGCCTTTTCGACCTCAACAACGCAAACGCGGCAGGCGCCGACGTTCGTCGTTCCGGAATAATGGCAGAGCGTCGGGATGTATATTCCCTGCCCGCGGGCAACCTCCAGAATCGTCTGTCCGGCTTCCGCATCAACGTTCCTTCCATCAATGTTCAGGGGGATCTTTTGTTCCATCATGCGCTCCTTCCGCCCCGAAGCGAGGCGATATCTTTAGCAGAAAAAACTTCAATCTGATCGCAATGCTACACTTCCACGTCGCATCTCAGGCAACGCTTCGCCTCCTTGACGGCCTCTTCCCTCGTGAAACCGAGTTCCACCTCGATGAAGCTCTGGTTCCTTTCCGCGCCGTGCAGTTCCGGCATCTTCGTCTGCGGGGCTTCGGGGTTATCCTCGTCGAGAACGAACGGGATATCGATCTTCGCCTCCGCCGGTTCTTCATAGGCGGCCTCGCCGTTCCGCTTTCGGATGGCGCCGTCGATATCCATCGCCGCCTGGTGTCCTGCGGCGATGGCGCCGATCACCGTATCGGGTCCCGTCACGGCGTCGCCGCCCGCGTAGAATTTGGGATGGGTCGTCTGAGAGGCGCTTCCCTTGGCCAGGTCAAAGGTATTCCACTGATTGACCGAAATACCGATCCCCTTCAGGACGAACGACATGTCGGTGATCTGTCCGATGGCGGCGATCACGGCATCCACGTCAAGCGTGAAATCGGAACCCTTGATGGCGACAGGCTTCTTCCGGCCGCTGCGGTCAAACTCGCCCAACTTCATCCGCCGGCAGGAAATTCCGGCCACCTTGCCCTTCTTCTCGATGATCTCGACCGGCGCCGCAAGAAATTCGATCTTGATCCCCTCGTCTTCCGCTGCCGCGATCTCCTCGATGGCCGCGGGCATGTCCCTGCGTTCGCGACGGTAGAGGATGGTCACCTCGGCGCCGAGGCGGACCGCACAGCGGGCCGCGTCGATGGCGGAGTTGCCGCCGCCGATGACCGCCACTTTGGAACCCAGGCTTTTCTTGCCTTTGATCCAGGCCGATTCATGGGTATTGAAATCCCGGAGGAACTCGACGCCGCCATAGACGCCCTTGAGCCCCTCGCCGGGGAGGCCCATCATTAGGCTCTTGTGGGAGCCGGGTGCCAGAAAAACAAAATCGAAATCCTTTTCAATCTGCGCAAAGGGAACGTCCTTTCCGACGCGGGTGTTGCAACGAATCTCAACGCCGAGGGCGCGGATATCGTCGATCTCCTTGACGATGATGTCGCGGGGCAGACGGTAGGAGGGAATCGCCCAACGGAGCATCCCGCCCGGCTCGGACAGTTCCTCGAAGACCGTGACTTTGTAGCCGCGGAGCGCCAGATCCCTGGCGGCCGTAAGGCCGGCCGGGCCGGCGCCGATGACGGCAATCTTCTCTTTCCGGCTGACCGGAAACGCCTCGATCTTCGGCCGCGGGGCGTTGTCGGTGATGAACCGTTTCAGGAACTTGATGGCGATCGGCTCGTCCATCTTTCCACGACGGCACTTGGACTGGCACTTGTGATCGCAAACGCGTCCGCAGACCGAGGGGAACGGGTTCGTCCGGAGGAGGATCTTGTAGGCGTCCTCCAGACGGCCGGCCCCGATCAGCGCGATGTAGGACGGGATGTCCATTCCGACGGGGCACGTATGCTGGCAGGGCGACTTGAACAGCGCCGAACAGACGGCTGCCGCGCAGCGGTGGTTCCGGATGTGGTCCTCGTACTCCTTCCGGAAGTAGCGGATGGTGCTCAGGACGGGGTTCGGTGCGGTCTGGCCGAGGCCGCAGAGGGAGGCGTCCTTGATGATGACCGCCATCTCCTCGAGAAGCTCGATGTCGCCTTCCTTGCCTTTTCCTTCGGTGATGTTTGTCAGGATCTCCAGCATCCGCTTCGTCCCCTCACGGCAGGGGGTGCACTTGCCGCAGGACTCGTCCTGGCAGAAATCCATGAAGAAGCGGGCCATGTCTACGGCGCACTTGTCTTCATTCATGACGATCAGCCCCCCGGAGCCCATAATGGCGCCGAGTTCGACGATTGTTTCGTAGTCTATCGATGCATTCAGATGCTGAATCGGGATGCAGCCGCCGGAAGGACCGCCCAACTGGGCGGCCTTGAACTTTTTGCCATCGGGGATTCCGCCGCCGATGTCATAGACGATGGTTCCTAGCGTCGTTCCCATCGGGACCTCGACAAGGCCGACGTTGTTGACGTCCCCCGTCAGTGCGAAGACCTTCGTACCCTTGCTCTTTTCCGTGCCGACGCCGGCGTACCAGGCGCTGCCGCGGAGAATGATCTGCCCGATGTTGGCGAGGGTTTCCACATTGTTCAGGATGCTCGGCTTTTGCCAGAGGCCCGCAACGGCGGGGAAGGGGGGACGCGGTCTGGGCATGCCGCGTTGGCCCTCGATCGAGGTCATCAAGGCTGTTTCTTCCCCGCAGACGAAGGCGCCGGCGCCTTGATAGATTTCCAGATCAAAGTCAAAACCGGTCCCGAGGATGTCTTTTCCCAGCAAACCGTACTCTCTGGCCTGGTTGATGGCGATGTTCAGGCGGTGGATGGCCAGCGGATACTCGGCGCGACAGTAGATGTAACCCTGATGGGCTCCAATCGCCTTGGCGGCGATGACCATGCCTTCCAGAACGGCGTGCGGATCCGCCTCCAGAACGCTGCGGTCCATAAAGGCGCCCGGGTCGCCTTCGTCA
>JAFGRP010000009.1 GCA_016935075.1 Deltaproteobacteria bacterium
CTCCAGAAAGGGCAGATCGTCCGGACTGCGGAAAACGAGCTGTACCGGTATCTGGGAGAAAATGTCGTCGAGATCGACCTCTATGCAGCCGATTACGACGACGTCGACCAATGGGGCCGGCTCGGGCCCAACATCTACCGGAGCGACGCAACCCTTTCCTTCCAGGAAACCCTGAAGAACAAGTTCTACGTCATCAAACCCACCCGGGTGGAAGCGCCGACCCTTTCGCTCCAGAACGTGGGCGCCATCCTCCTTGCCCAGCGCCGGGAAATTCTGGACTGGATGGCGAACCACTCCAGCAACCCCGAGGCTGTGGCCCGCTATGAGATCGCCCTGGAGCTGGTGGAAGAGACCCTGGCGGAACTTGGGCTCATCGATATCGTCGAAGACCAGTCCGGGGAAATGGTAAAGGTGGCCAATGAAGGGCTGGATGTCCTGTTTGTGGAAGTGCCGGACATTTACGCATCGCCCGGCTCCATCTTCATCAGGGCCGATGCGGACTCCCGGGAAGTTTTTGAGCCCCTGGTGGACAATCAGCTCGCTGCCAGGGCCGGGGCCAAAATCAGCGTATCCAATGAAACCCCCTTTACCATGACCGTCAGCGATCTGGTGATCCGTGACACCAGACGGGTCGCTGTGGTGGACGGGGAGTACACCGTCCTTTCCCCGGGCAATGTCTACTTCAATAACAAGGGGCTGACGACCGTTCAAGACCCCGGGGTCAAGAATGTTTCGGTCACCCAGGACCCCTTGAGCCGGAACCCGGCGGACTTTGATCTGGAGCTGGAGATCCCGGAAAAGATCGGGCAGGACCTCTACGTTCTCGGCCAGGTGGTCAACGAAGTGGGCGATGTGACCCTGATCAACAAGGAGGGCAGCATCAATGTGTCTGGGGAGATCCGGGCCAGGAACGTGATCATCCAGGCCGCCGAGGACTTCAACCTGGACGCCGAGGACTGGTTCCACATCATGGATCCCCGGCAGTACCCGGGTCTTGATGCGATCCGAAGCCAGGTTTTCGGAACCTTGACGCCCAAGACCTACAACGAGAATCCCTTTACAGTCGACCCCTGGAGCGGCGCGGTCTTGGCCCAGGGACGGGTTGCGGTGACGGCCCGGTACCTCAACATCAACGGTCTGATCCAGAGCGGGGTCCAGACCATCACCCTGTATGTGGATGCAAGCTTTGCTCCGACAGAAACCACCTCTTTTCTCGACAAGGTCGGCCGGCCCATAGCAGGCATCAGTTTCGGGGCCGACAGGGTGCCGGTGGACGGATACTTCGATGCCCGCAAAGGCGCGATTGTGGTCAATGAGATCATCCCCAAGGGCGGCGTCATCGACCTGGCCGGCCAGATCCTGAGCACGGGCAGCGGCATGCTCCGGGTGGCCCACGGGTATTCCGATGTGGACATCCGCAACGACAGCCTCTATGATCTGGTCCTCAACCGGATCGACACCACCATCATGCGGGTGGGCCGGATCACCATCACCGACACGGGGCGCCTCTACAAGGTGGTTTACGAAATGGACGGGGAAGAGGTGAAAGAGACGTTTTTCCAGGGAGAAATGAATGAAGATCCGGGCAGCAGCGGATCCCGGATCGTCTATGAAGAAGTGGGCTCCGAACGCTACGACCTCTTAGAGGACGGGACCCTGATCGACGAGATGGGCGAAATCGTTCAATACAAGCCGAGCGAGGGGCTCCACTACGTGTGGACCGAAGGGCAGGAAAAGACCACCGTTATGGTAACCTACTATAAAAAGAGGTTCTTCAATCTGCTCGGTTTTGACTGGAATGCGCTGGCAAAGGATGAAAACTACGAGTGGCGGGAGATCGAGTACAGGGATGCGTATCCGCTCCTTGAATCGGAAGTCCTTGCCCTGGAACCGAATTATGTTGTGGATTCGCCGACTCCGGTGACTATCGAGAGGGGCCAGACCGTCAAAAACGCCGACGGTGCGGTATACATGTATCAAGGCCCTGCGGCGGAGATCGATTTAAGCACGGCCGACTTTACGGATGCGGCCATATGGGTCCGGACGATCGAGACGCCCGAGTATGCGGATGACACGGCCTACACCGTTCAATACGAGCTGCGCAAGGATACGGATGTTGAACTGGTTCAGGATATCTCCATCATCAAGGTGGTGGCCGATGCCAATGGGGCCCCCTATGCCAAGGACGGCGTGCTGGGTGGTGAGGTCGGGCACCTCTACCTCTATCGGGGTGAAAATGCGGAGCTCGTCCTGAGAGAGCAGAACTACAAGGATGCCGCTAACTGGGAGGATGTCACCGGCAACCCGCTCTATTCCAAATACGACCATGAGAGCAGCTTCCTGAATTACTCCTTTCAGTACCAGACATGGACCACCGGCGGCGGCTGGCTCAGGTATAAAACCATTCACATGCTGACGACTCAGTCAGAAGGCGAGAAGGACTACTACACCCACACCCTCAAGGCCGACTACCCCATCGGGGTTCAGTTCCTGCAGGGTCCGGCCATGCCGTCCATCAGCATTGAATCAAAGGGAAACCTCTATCTGCAGGGGACCATTACCGCGCCGGTGGAGGGCGCTGTGAGCCTGGTCTCCACGGCAGGCTCGGTCCTTTTCGGGGATGAAGCGGCGGTTCTGGGTGCGAGCCCCGTGATCGGGGCCGCGGGATCGGTGCGGATCAATGTGGAGGGCGGAATTGTTCCCAATCCTGAGTCAGGCTCGATGCTACGGTCCAACGGGAACGACCCGCAAGGGGTGAGCATCACATCTGAAGGCGACATCGACATCCGGGTTGTTCTCGATCCCGACGGCAACCAAAGCAGCACCCTGGTGGTGGGCCAAGTGATTTCGACGGGAGGAAATGTCGTCCTGCACGCCGGTGAAGGCATTCAGGCCTTTAATGGGTCTTCCCTGGTGAGCGGCAACCGGATCGAGCTTTACACCGGAGCCGGGGCCATCGGGACCGAGTCCCTGCCCCTTTCGGTGGACAGCGATATTCTGGGTTCGGGCGGCGTGGCGGCCTGGGCCTCTGGGGACATCTTTATCCAGGAAGTGGACGGCGACCTGAAGCTCGACCGGCCCCAATCCTGGGAGGATGTCGAAGCTTCCATTTATTCCGAAACCGGCGACGTGGTTTTGGAGGCGCTAGACGGCGCTATCCTGGATGCCTTCTATGAAGAGTTCAGGCCGCGTACCCAGGAGGAGGCCGAGGCTCTCGATCAGTGGCTGCAGCTGACCGGGGAGCAGGCCCGGGCCGCGGCCGAAGCGTCCATCCGAGCAGAGGAGAACACCCAAACGCAGCTCTATCATGCGTACTGGGAGATCTACCGCAGCGCCAAGCCCGGCGAGGTGGCGCGCGAGCTGGAGATCGAGAGCATCGACGCAGGGGAAAATACGATCACCTTCAGCCAGAGACACGGGCTTCAGACCGGGGACGGAGTCTTTTTCAGCGTCGGCGTTGATCTGGACAGAGAGGATTACAGCGATGCAGGCCGGTGGGCTGAGATCGTCCCGGATTATGACCTTCAGACTGCCACGGCTCCCGTTGACCTTGAAACGGACCAGGTGGTCAGGACCGCGGACGGCAGCCTTTACCAATACCTGGGAGAAGGCAAGGCGGGGGTGGACCTTGCTGCCGAGGATTTTGACGATGCCGGAAGGTGGGCCAGGATGGTTCCAGAGTATGACCTGGCTGCCCTCGAAACGGGGGGGCGGACCATGATCCAGACGGATCAGATCGTGCGTACATCAGGCGGGGCGTTTTACCGGTACAGGGGCGAGAGCGCCGCCATGCCCTATTCAAATTTGGAAAAGGGCTCTGCCTACTATGCGGTGGTCACGGATGAGACGACGATCCGGTTGGCCCTTTCCCGATATGATGCGGCCATCAGCGAAACCCCTGTGGTCCTGGACATCAAGATTGAAGGGTCCGACGACGGGGTGCTTCAGGTAAGCGAGGGAGATTTCAGCCATGTCGAGCTGCTGGAGTTTGGATATACCTATGACGACCTCCCGGAAGGCGCTGCCTTGGAGGCGCGCTATGAAGCCATTCACGATACCTATGGAGGCGGTGACTACGATCCTAACTTCATCTTCCAGGTTTCGGAGCAGGAAAGACTGGAGCGGATCGACAGCCGCACGTTTTCTTCCGGCGCTTTGCGCTACCAGATTTCAGAATCTCTTTTCAGCTTTCTTTATCCCGAGGCTGAAGGCTCCGGCGGGGTCGGGGCTCCGGCCGAAATGCCCAATCTCATCGCCAACCATGTAACGCTGACCGCCGGAGGAGACGGCGGCCGGATCGGCCGTATAACCGGCCTGGTCAGCATTGACCTTTCCGGGGGGTTTGAAAACCTGTCGCCCGAGCATCAGGAAATTCTGACCTACGCCGGTGTGGACGATGTGGTGGAAGTGATCTATGACCCTGATGACCCGAACCGGATAAAAACCCTGACCCTTGAGGTGTGGAACGACGTCAATATGGAGGCGCCCGGCGGCGTGGACATCACGGCAGGGGCCGGGGTCGCCCTTGAAACCGAGGGGGATTTCCTGGTCAATTCCATCACGGCAGAAGGAAATGTCCGCCTTGTGGCGGGCGGCGCGATCATCGACCCCTATGCATCCGGTACAGATGCAGCCGTAAGTACGGACGGCAGCCTGACGCTGCGGGCCGGCGCTTCCGTTGGGGCCGGCAGTGAAGCGGATCCCTTCCGCACGCAACTTTCTCCATCCGGCAAGCTCAGTGCCGAGGTCGCGGATGACCTGCATGTCGAACAGGTCGACGGAGATCTTTCTACCGCACGGGTCAATGCCGGCGGTGACATCAGGATAGCGGCGCCGGCAGGAGACCTTTACGTTGGCGAGATCTATGCCGTCAATAGTTCAGTGACATTGAACTCCGGCGGATCGATTTACGACGGGGCGGGAAGTGATGATGTCAATGTGGCGAGTCTTGCCCTTTATGTAAGTGCAGTCGGCGGGATCGGAACGGCCTTGGATTTTCTTGATTTCGATGGGATCATCCCGGAGGGCCAAGCTTCGATGGGAGAGGCTAGGTTTGAGGCCGGAGGAGATATCTTTCTGCGCGACGCCGTGGGCGCTTTCTATGTGGATGCAATCAGCTCTGCCGGCGGGGGTGTGAGCCTGATGGCGGAAGGATCCATGATCGACAGCCGTGATGATGATCTTTGGAACGTCCGGGCGGTCCATGTGACCCTTTTCTCCGATACGGGCAGCATCGGCTTTCTCCAAAACAGCCTGGATGTCGATTCTTCCAGTCCGCACCCCGGCTGCCTGAATGCCGATGCACCGGGCTCGATTTTCCTCAGAGAGACCGAGGGCGACATGCGGCTGGGCCTGATTCTATCCGGGAGCGATGTGAACCTGAACGCCCCCGACGGCGCCATTGTGGATGACGATACCGACGCCGGCAACGACATCGATGCCCCGGCGGCCCTGCTGCTTAGCGCTGCGGGCGTCGGCCAGGCGGGCAACGCCCTCGAATCAACAGTCTATCGGTTAGAAGCTGACGGCGGCAGCGGCGGGATCCGGCTCGACAATACCGGAGCCCTGACCATCGGCGGGATCGATACATTGCTGGGGAATGCCACTGTTGGGCTGACTGCCGAGGAAGACATTGTTATCCGGGCCATGAGCCCCCTGACGGTCAGCGAGGATGTCACATCTTTTGCCGATGTGGTCCTCACGTCCGGGGATACGGCGGCCGCCGGCGACGATCTGGTTGTGGAAAGCGGCGTTACCCTTTGGTCTAAAGAGGGGAAAGTGTCTCTGCGGGCAGGCGACGACCCGATCGTTGAAGAGGGGGCAATCATCAAAGCCGCCACCCCGGTGGAACTCTATGGAGACTACGGCAATGCCGATCCGGGCGGCTCCAGCATAGCGCCGCGCGGGGAGATAGACGCCTCTCTGATCAGTATCTTTGGGGATGCCGACGACGACGTGTTTGACCTGAGCACTGTTTCCATACCCGCGATCATTTCAGGCGGAGACGGCATCGACACGATGATCGGTCCTGACAGCCTCAATAGCTGGGTGATCGACGGTCCTGACACGGGCATTTTAAACGGGATGTTCGCGTTTAATGAGGTGGAGAGCCTTGTCGGAGGCAGCGGCGACGACACCTTCTATTTCCGCGGCGAGGGGCGCGTAAGCGGAATTGTGGATGGCGGGGGCGGTTATAATATCCTGGACTTCCTGCAGTCTGATTTTATCCAGGCGGCGGCAAACGACTTCCTGGTCACGAACCTGCCCGTTGGAGACGAGGTTGTGCCCTTTACCGCCACCGGCGGGATCACCCGGATCAACGACATCCGCGTCATCCTCCTGGGTGAAGTTCAGGAGGATGGGACCCTGGTCTTGAACATGGGCCCGCGGGCCGCGGAGCGTCTGATGCCGCTCTACCTCGAAGACATTGATGAGGAGTTTATTCTCACCCATGTAAACGACCCCGCTGCTGAGGAAGGGGAGGAGACCATCGCCGTTTCGGCCTTCGGTTTCACCCTGGAATATGAGGGAGTCCGGGCGATTCTCGGTTGGGGCGGCCAGGGGGACGACACGATCATTCTTGATGATAACATTCTGGCCCCGGCGGAATTGTATGGCGGACCGGGAAGCGATATGCTTACAGGCGGCGCCGGTGATGACATCCTGATCGGCGGTTCCGGGTCTGTTGTCCGTTCTTACCTAGAGGACGGGACGCCGCGCGTCGAGGTTCTCCTGACCGATGTGGGCATGATCACCGGCGCGTATAATCTGAACAGCCTGAACCCCCAGGACCTGAGCGCCGACCTGGTTGATGAGCTGCTCTCTGCAGACCTTCTGCTCCTTTCCGGGGCCTACAACGCGGACGGAAGCAGGCACTTTATTCCCGGCTCCGGGGAGTGGGAGACCCAGCTGCTGCTTATCTCGCTCTTTGATGATGGAAACGACATCCTCGAGGGCGGCGCCGGCGATGACAAGCTCTTTGCCGGCCGCGGCAGCGACACGTTAATGGGGGGCGACGGGAATGACTTGTTGGTCGGCGGCGCCGGCAACGATGTCCTGGAGGGTGGAGAAGGCAGCGACATACTGGCGGGCGATGACGCCGCGATTTTCCATCCTGACGGGTTTTTGCCGAACGTTCTTTATGGTCTGCACCTGATGGACGCAAGCGGCCAGGTTGGTGGAATCATTCTAGGAGATTCGGGAACGATGATTGTGCCGATCTTTTCGGTACTTCCCGGGCGCGATGTGAACCCGCTTCCCGGTTTGTTCACCCACCTTGAGAGCGGCCTTTCGATCCTGCCGGAGGACAATTTTATCGCCCGCGCTGATGGCACGTCCCTGGCGCCCCTGGCGTCCATCATCACCGATGTGGCGCACCACCTGGATCTCCTTGCCGGCAACGATATCCTTTCGGGAGGTCCGGGCGATGACACGCTGGTGGGGGACAACTTCACGGTCTTTTCCCCAACCGTGACGCTGACCCCGGAGCTGATTCAATCAGCCCGCGTCCTAACGCAGGATTTCCTCGGGGCCTTCGAAGATTTTGGAGACATGATCCACCGGCTCCATCACGCGGTGAGCGATGCCCTGGCCCTGCCTTTGCACACCATCGGGCGGTCCGTGATCATCGATCAGACGTTCCATATCGGAAACGACACCATATACGGCGGCGCCGGCAATGATTTTGTGGTGGGCGACGACCTGGCCGTCATGGCGCCGTCATTTACCCTGCCCGAAGATCTTGTGGGGAGTTTCCAACATCTCCTGCGTGACCTTGGCAAGGTGGGGGATAAGGCGCGCTGGGCCCTCGCCGAGCTGGACGATGTCGCCCATGACCTGCGGGCTGTTGTGATTCCCATAAAGAAAGGGAAGAAAACTTACTACCAGATCGAGCATCACATTGACCGCATTGTTGCCGGGAGTGACACTCTGTACGGTGAAGACGGGGACGACCTGATGGCGGGCGACAGCTGGGCTTATCTTGCACCGAAGATAACCATTACATCAGACGAGTGGCCGGGCTGCCAGGGCTTCGGGCATTACGGATTCTGGCATCCTTACAGCGGAGCCTATGGCTACGGGAAGCACCACGGCTGGTACGATATAAATTTTCTTAAAGGCTCCTATGGCGGACCGGGTGATGAGTGGGTTGTGGGAAGCGATACCATGGATGGCGGCGCCGGTAATGACGTGATGTTCGGCGACAGCATTGTCCTGGAGGCGCCGGCCAAGGTTATGGCGCCCGCTGTTCCCTGGTGGAAATTCTTTGGTGGTTACCATCGAGTGGGGGATATTCTCAAAGACATCCTCATGCTCGGCCGGCCCGACACCTTGTCCGGCGGCAACGACGTAATGACCGGCGGGGAAGGAGACGACGTCCTCTTCGGCCAGGGCGGCAATGATAAACTATACGGTGGTGACGGCAACGATCTGCTGGCAGGCGGGACCGGTAAAGACACTCTGGTGGGTGGACCGGGCAGGGACAACCTCATTCAGGGAGCCGGCTACGGACATTTCAAAAAGTACCAGGAATTCTTCAAAACCAAGATTGCATCAGCCTCATGGTCCGGACACTTTGTAAGCGATCTGGCGACCACCGATGATGATGCCTCAAATCCCAACGACAACATCAAAATCACTTTGCCGGGGGTTAAGAAAAAGAAATAGACATCATGACCGACACCCGAATCGATCTGGCCAAGTACATGGTCGTCTCCATCTGGTGGGGCTGCAACAACGATTGCAGTCTGTGCATGCTGTCCGGATTGAAACACAAGCTGCCCCCCATCGGATTCGAAAAATACAAACAGCTTATCGACTCTGTTGTAAAAGACCGCAGTTTTGAAAACCTGATCCTGTCCGGCGCGGAGGTTACCACCTTTGACGATTTAGGCAGGTATGTCCGTTATGCCGCATCCTTTGGATGGTTCAAAAAAATACAGATTCAAACCAACGGGCGAAGGCTGAGCGACTCAGCCTATCTTGAACATCTCATAGACTGCGGGGTCAATGAGTTTTTTATCAGTGTGCACGGGTTGGAAGACGTTCACGATGCGATTGCACGCAGGCCGGGCGCCTATAAAGAAACTTTAGCGGGCATTCACCACTTAGAGGATTTGGGGATACCCTTTATTACCAACACGGTCCTTACAAGAGAAAATTATCACCAGACCGTCCCGCTCATGACCATGCTGGGTCAAACAAAGGCGATGGAACTCCACTTGTGGAATTTATTTCCCATGGAAGCGAAGGACGGCAAAAACCTTATCGTCCGGATCGGGGATTTTCTGGAACTGCTGCCCGAGATAACCTCCACTGTCAAGTCATTAGACAAGCATTTGATTCTCAAAGCCTTTCCCCATTGCCTGGCCGTTCACCCCCCGGTCGTTCTGGATGGGCGCGTTCCCGCTGCGGTGTTGCCCGATCGGTTCTGGCAGGAATTCCAGGAATGCGGGTTTGGGACGTGCGTATACCGCAATGACTGTCGGGCCCAGGACTGTTGGGGACTTTCCCGGGCCTATATTCAGAAATACGGCCAAGAAAAAAACATGTTGTCGCCGATTTCATGATATCTGAGTAAAAAACTTTATACTGCGGGAACAAGCATGATTGAAAACGAGTTTGAGTATTGCGGCGCGCATGATGTTTTTTACGATTTCTGCCTGTGGGATTACAGGCCGGCCCAGCCTTTTGAAAACAAGCTTCGATCCTCAAACCTGCTGTTCCATTCTTTTATGGCCATGGGCATTGACAAACGCGCGTTTAGCATCGTCCGGGCCATTCGGCAAGGCTTTGGGGTTTCCCGGACTGTTTACGGAATCAAGCGCCTGGGGGACAGGATTTTTTGGGAGTTCTATTTCTATGACTATCGCAGAAGAGAAAGGGAAAGGTCCATAACCAGACTGCTGGATTTCATCGCCCCCTTTGTCCGCTGCGGGATAAAACCCAATGAAAACCATTTTTATTTCATGTTTTCCATCGATGTCACGGACGATCTTGTCTGCGGCGCCAGGGACCTTGAAGAGATTCACATGTACATCGGCAATCCCGGCAGCAGCGTTTCATCGGGAATCTGCTATTCAGTGAAAAAGGAAGCCGTGCGGCTTGAAAATTTCTACTTCTTTTTCGATGCAAAAAAGGAGCTGGATGAGATCATGTCCAAGGTCGTATGCTCGGCCTATGTTGATTCAACTGAAATGGACATCCAGCGAATTCTCTGGCCTGAAATGGCGGACTGTAAAGTTATTGTGGTGGCCAACAAGCAGGGCAATGACGCCGTCTATTTTTCCGGAATAGGAGTGGACCAGTTAATCCTCTTTTTAAAACGGATGGACTATCCCAAAGACCTGATTGCTTTCGTGGAAGAGAATAAAGATAAACTGGACCATCTCCAATTTGACGTGGGCTACGATTACAGAATGGAGGGCCGCGACCTGGTGATTCTGAAGAGCGGTTATTACGGGCTTTTCTAAAAAACGGCCGCTGAGAGCCTCCTAAGAGAATTTTGTGAAACTGCAAATGAAAGAGATGCCTTCGCCGGTAAAACATCCCTTGCCAAAAGCCGAGGCGCTGGCGTACCTCTGCGTCGATGAGTTCATGAAAACGCTGATCGATGCCGGAGGGCTGGCGGCCGCTTTTGAATTGGGGCTGATCGATTATCTGGTGCAAAATTCCAAGGTGCGCCTTGATGATCTGAGAGACGGTCTCGCGATCGACGCCCAGGGGCTGCGGTTCTTGCTTGACCTGCTGATGGCGAACCACGTCATTGAAATGGACAACGGCGACATAGGGCTTACCCCGGCTTTCCTCAGGGCACTGAAGTTTCGCGACCTGCTGGAAGCAAAGCTGGAATTTTCGCGCTTCGTGGCCCCCGATATGGTCCATCAGTTTACGGCCCTTATTCGCAGTTTTCAGCAATTCGGTCGGGATTCACGGACTTTCGAGCTTTTCTGCTATGGCCGATCTCTGGAAAACAGCCCTGAAAACTTCAAACTGACCAAGAGATGGGTGCGGATAACGACCGCACTGACAAAATACGAGGCGCAAGTCTGCCTGCAGTATCATGACTTCAGCCGGTATCGCCGCATGCTCGATATCGGCGGAAACAGCGGAGAGTTCGCGTTGCGGGTCTGCAAGGCGCATCCCGACATTCAGGCCACGGTCTTTGACCTTCCGGTGGTCTGCGACGTGGGACTGGCGCACGTGGAGGCCGAGCCGGAGGCCGGCAGGATCTGCTTCGTGAAGGGAAATGCCCTGGCAGATCCGCTGCCGAAGGGGTTTGACCTGATTGCCTTCAAGTCCATGCTGCACGATTGGCCGGAAAAAGAGGCAAAGCAATTGATTGCCAAAGCCAAGGGGGCGCTGGCGCCGGGGGGAACGCTGCTTATTTTCGAAAGAGGCCCGATAGAGGTCGGTGAGAAGACCCCGCCTTATTCCATGATCTCTTTTTTGCTTTTCTTCCGATCCTTCCGCTCCCCGGAAATTTACAGGGATCAGCTCAAGGCTTCCGGCTTCAGCGCGGTGGCCGTCCGGCGAATCGACCTGGAAATGCCCTTTTTCCTGATTACAGGAACCAACGCATAGGGGGCAGGTACGCCCGGGGTGTTGCCGCCGGGGGGGGGGGGGCGGCCTTACCTGTCTTTCTTTTCGGATTCCTTCGAAGGATTTGCGAAGGCATCAAAGAATGATTGAAAGGGATTCAAGTGCTTTAAGGGTTTGTCAGTCGTTGACGAAAAATCCTTCCCCGGCCCGAGCCAGTTTTTAAACTGCTCATCAAAAACGGCTTTATATCTCAGGTAGTTTTGAAGGGTCAGCTGCAGATACTTTTCAAAAAATTCGGACAGAATGCTGCCGCCATATTGGATGATCAGATGGAGAAGCGGAACGGGCAGCAGGGTGTTGTTGTTTTTGGCTTCCTCCAGAATAATCTGTGTGAGGATAAAGGCCGTGACATCCTCTTGGGATTTTGCATCAAGCACTTTGACCTGGCGGCCCTGTTTGATGAACTCGGCGACATGGTTCAAGCTGATGTAGGTGCTTTTTTCAGTATCATACAGCCGCCTGTTTGCGTATTTTTTTATGAGCAATGGATTTTTCATTCTGCCTCGGTACC
>JAFGRP010000113.1 GCA_016935075.1 Deltaproteobacteria bacterium
CGCCCGGGGACAGATCGGCGCAGGGGAGAAAGCCCGGGGAAAAACGGGCGGCGGGAGAGGGCGCTTCCGGAAATTCCGCACCCGTCGGGCCGCCGCAGAAACGGATGCCTTCGGAAACACCGGCCGACCGGCCGATCCAGCCCCGGCAGGGACAGGAACGGCCGGATCGCGCCCGACCCCAGCGGATCAAGCCGCGCGACGAGAAGGTTCCCTTCAACAACCCGTTCGTGGCGGTCTTCGGGAAGAAATAGAAAAAGGAGACCAGAAAACATTTGACAAAAAAACATAATTGGGTATTATCGTTCCTCAGACGGGTAAATCCTGTTGCGTGCCCGGGGTGCTTCCTTCCATCGGCTGGATATGAGCCCCGGGACATAAGACGCAGCAGGGGCCGTCTTTGCCCCGTTTCAGCTACTCGTCCTTAAAGGCAATGACGGGCCGAAAGAACATTGCGTGTAAAAAATACTGTAAAAAATTACTTGACAAACCTCAACTGAATGACCATAAGGGAACCATCTCATCTACCCATGGTAGAAGGAGATGGGCCGACGCTCCGCGTTGGCCTTTTTTTATCTGATCCTCTCCTCGTATTTTTTCCTCAATTCTCTCTTTTTGTGGGGGTATTCAATCCAGAACGATGTGATCAATCTGCGTCTTCCGTCCGGATACTTTTTCATAATGACAACAAAGTCGAATTGTTGCAGCCATATATAGGTGTGTATGTCTTTATCGCCTTCTTCATAGTCCCAGGTCAGCACTTCCGGCTCATCGGGATGCTCGATCATGGACCTGACCCAGGGCAATAACTCCGATCTGCGCAAATCGGGCAGCCGTTCGCCTGTAGCGGCATCCACTCTTGAGGTAAGATGCCAGAATATTTTTTCCTTGCCATCTTCTTTTTCGGGGAATGACCAGGCCTTGATCCCACGATAAAAAGGTTGCGACGTGATGAAATCCTTTTGAAAGATCTCGTATAAAAGGTCGAAGGTATCGTCTTTCCAGGGAGAAACCTGAAATATATCCGGCAACCAGTCAGGTTTATCCGACATCATAGAGATTCCCTGGGCGTGAAAATAAAGACGTTAAATTTCCTTTCCGACAAGACAGATAAGGTCTTTAAACTCCGTCCGATTCGATTTTCAATATGTGTGACCACCGCCTCTTTTGCCGGATTGCCCGACAAATCCCGGTTTCGGTAAGATACCGCTCCCAATAGAAAATCAGCCAGTTGCATCAAATCCGCTTCATGGGAATGGATATTCTGGAAATGACAAATCATCCGATTCGAAAAATCGTGAACATTTCGGCATAACACATCCCGAAGTTTTTGCAGCTTCTTACGACTTCGCGTGTCCTTGATATCCAGATATATCCGGTACTGGTCTTGCGGGTTCAGGATTTTTTCCAGAAGGTTAAAATACATTTTGTAATAAAAGGTATCATGAAAGCCTTGGTTGAATGCGTCATGATTCAGAAGGGCTTTGTTCTGAACTACAAGCGTCCGAAAATGAAGGCATTCTTCACTGAAAAACCAGTCTACCAGCCGTAGATAATAATCGATCCGGGACATCGAGACTTTGGTCCATTTCAATTCGCCGGCCGCTCGATAGGTGAATTTCATTTCCCTTATTGCTGCAGCCAAGTGGCCGGCCTCGGAATGGGGACACGAAATAGCCCCAAGAGCCATTATGGGTTGCCGGTCATGCTCCAGGTGGCAGCTCTCGTCGCAATATATGTTGAACATTTGAGTCATGATGTTTTCCATCTTCTTATAACTTTGGCGAACTGACTTTGATATTGATGCTTCGACAGTAACGCTTGTAAATTGAATCAAGCCATTGAGCGGAGATCTTTATTGTATCAAGATGCTCATTGATTTTCAGCGCTTTCAACTCCAGCATCAGATCGGGTTCGGGCAATTCTTGACAAATAGTCGCAAGCAGCATCTTGGTATCACTCGACTTTATTAATTCCCGAAATTCCTGCAACGCCTTTTCACTGTTTGTAGAACCTATATCCGCGGCACAATTATCCTCAAAAGGGATTTCTCTTTCTTTTGCATGAGCCAAACGGTTCCGCAGCTCCAAAACTTTCTGCATTTTTTCTAACGGCGCACTGTTATCCGTAAATCCAACATCTTGGGTAAACGCAAAAAAAATGCGAAGTTTTCTTAACAAGTCCGCTCGTTCCAGGCTTTTCCATACCGATTTTTTAAAATGATCTTTCGCCAACTCATGATTTATTAGATATTGCAATATGTTATTAGCCTTCGCTTCTATCCAAAAACAACCGAATATAATCGCTTTAATTCCATTTCTGATCTTATCCGGGTTCTTGAGCGCAGCGACCCGCGCACTCGAAAACATTTTTCCATAGATATGATCCAGATCTGCCCTTAAAGCTATATCGGTTATCTGGCCTGCCTTAATAGAAAGGATGACTGTACCATCCTTCATAAAGTCACCTATAAGCGTTCACTTTCTTTCCGAATTCAAACCTATATAATCTATCCCATATAGTCCGGACACAAGTGCATCAATCTCATGCTCAATTATGGAGATGTCGGCACGGGGATCGGCGCGGCGGGCGGCGAGGATTTGATCGACGAGGCTGACGAGGGGGGCTTGCTGTTCGGGAAGGACGTCGGGTATGGGGAGCTTTTTCCAGTCGTCGGGGTAGAGGTGGATGTTGCTCCGGCGGTGGGCGCGGAGGTAGTCGCGGGCGGCGGCGGAGTTCATCACGGCAAGGAGGTATTTCACGGCGAAGCGGCGGCTGGTCTTTTCGAGATCCTCCCGTCGGGGGAGGTCCGGCCGGGGCGGCTTCTCGCCCCCGTAGCGGGCCGTTTTTTTGATCGAATTGTTCCGGACGCCGGCAAGGCTCAGCCAGGGGATGAACGACCAAGCGGAGTGGTTATGGTAGAGTTGCTGATTGTCATAGACAACACGGAGTTGCTTGGCCCCGGCCGCCATATCGACAGAAATGATCTTCTCCGCCACCTCGTAGAGCTCCGGGAACGTGGGCCGGCTAAACAGGGCGGGCGCCCGGTCCGTCCCCCACTCCAGCCACTTGCGGTCGGCGGGCAGCCAGCGGCCGAGGTGTTTCCCCTCTACAAAAGGCTTCGGGTGTAGGTCGTCCCGCGCGTCGGCTACGAGGTCATCCATCTGAAAGGCCCCCTGGGCAACCCTCTCGTCGGCGTGGACGACCATCCCTTTTGTGATGTAGCAGATCTCGGCCAGCGTCAGCGTGGACCCCGAAAAAAAATTGTTCGTCTCGTCTTCCGGGAAGAAGGCGCGGTAGGTGAGGTTTGCCTGCTCGTCCGTCGGGAGGAGCGTGACCATACCAAACGACGGGTCGTGGAGGCGGCGCTCCGGCCGGTTCGCTGCGCCGTCGGCCTTCCGGAACAGGTAGGTGATGTTCCGGACCGCGGCGTCGAAGATCTTGATCCGGCTGAAGAAATCGAGACGCCGGACGCAGGCGTTCTTCAGATACCACTCCTGGGGCTTCAGGGCGTATTTGGAATGGCAGAAGGCGTCGGAGACGATCATCGTCGTGAAGCCTTCGGGCTTGAGGAGCTGGAAGCCCCGTTCAATGAAGGGGACGTAGAGATCCCACTTCTCCCAGAGCGTCCGGTAGCAGCCGCTCTGCTCGACGGCCTTCCGCAGCTTCAGATGTTCCTCGCCGGAATCGGCGCGGACGTAGGGCGGGTTCCCGAGGGTAATGTCGAAGCCTTCGGTAACGCCGAACATCCACTCCGGGTCGAAGAAGTCGGCGGAGGCGTTCTGGTCGTAGGGGTCCCAGCGGGCAAGTCTTTTCGCCTCTTCGCGTGGGAGCATCCGTTCCTTCTTCAGCAGGTCGGCGATCTCGGCGCGTACCCGCGCATCCTGCTCCCGGCACCGGGCCTTCGTCGCCGGTGTGCGGGCGGTAAAATGTTTTCGCCTGATTCCTGAAAGTTCCCGCTCTTTCTCGTCGATGGACCAGTCGCGCAGCAGTCCTTGTGATAACTTGGGTCTCTCGATCATCAGGAGCGTATTGGCCGCGACAAATTTCGTCTCCAGATTGGGCAGGGGGCGGATGCCCCGGTTCTCCCGGGCGTCGTCGATCTTCTGATCCACGATCAGCGAGATGAAGAAGCGGAGCTTGGCGATCTGGACGGCAATGGGCTGGATGTCCACGCCGTAGATGCAGTTTTCGATCAGGTAGAGCTTGCGGCCGTAGTCGAGTTCGTTGAGGTCAAACGCCTCCTCGATGTCGGCGATGGTCCGGTCGCGGATCTCGCCGTCGTCGATGGCGGCGGCCTTGGCGAGTTGCTTTTCCTTCCAGCGACGGTTGTGGGGATCGAGCTTGGCCAGCAGGAAGACAAGGCGGTGGAGGACGCCCATCGGGAAGGCCCCGGAACCGCAGGCAGGATCGAGGATCTTGACGTGGTCGATCGCCTCGATGAACCGGGCGCTCTCCGTTTCGGTGAAGCGGTGAGGTTCTTCGGTATAGGCGAAAAGCTGCTCCAGCTTTGCATCCGTCTCGGATGTTTCCTTGGGATCGGCCGGCCCTTCCGGAATCAGTTTGGCCATAAGATGGGCCTTGAGCGCCTCATCCACCATGTAGTTGACGATCTCCCGCGGGGTGTAGAAAGAGCCGGTCTGCTTGCGGGCTGTGGCGCCCGTCTCCGGGTTGTAGGCGGCCAGCAGGTTCTCGAAGACCCTGCCCAAAAGCTCCGGGTCGAGGGCGATCTCCTCCTCGACCGGGGTGTTTTCGTCGATCGTGAACTTGTACTTCTCGAAAATCGGGATCAGCCCCTGGACGGTGTAGCGCTTGTTTTTCGTCCCGTAGTCGCCGTTCAAATCCACATCGATCTTGGGGGAGAAAAAAAGATAATCGGGGACCGCAAGCTCGTTATAGGGGTGGTCCGAGAAGCCGTCGATTCGGAGGATCTTCTGCGGGTCCTTCTTGTCCGGCCTATCGAGGCATTCGAAAAGACCGCCGTTGAGGAAAGGAATCGAAGAGAAGCGTTGGAGGGCCTCCTTCGGGTTCGTGAATGCATTTTCGTAGCGATAGACATTGTGGATCATATAGTGGGAATCGCGCCGGCCCGGTTCTTTCGCCCGGCTGCGGAACTTTCGCCGGTCGGGATTTTTCGCCGTGTTCATCTCCTGGTTCAGGGTGGCGAAGAAAAGGTTCTGGAGGATCGCCTTGTAGTAGGCGCTTCCCTGAGGATCCTCGAAATTCAGGAGTCCACCAAGTTTGCGGCGGTCGAAGAGATCATCCGGTATGAGCCCCTTCTCCTTGATGAACCAGACGAAGATGAGCCGGGTGATGAGGCGGATGACGCTGACCGCCTGGCGCGTTTCCCGCTCTTTCCCGGCGTCCTTGGGGAAGGTCGTGTTACGGATCGCCCAGAAATACCAGTCCGCGATCTCCTTGAAGAAACGTCTGTTGAGTTCCGTAATATCCAGGGTTTTTTGCCAGGCACGGTGGAGCTCGATAAAGTTCGTGAAGCCGTGGCGTTGGCCGAGCTGATCCAGGGCAAGGTCGTGGAGGATCTCGATGTGGGCGCGGTGGGGCCGGGTGCAGTCGATGTCCTTGATCAGGGTGACCTTTTCCAGCACGTCCCGAGATCGCTCCTTTCGGTTCAGGCGGCGGTCGATGACGGCGATTGTCAGACGGCTGTTGTAGGCAAACAGGACCATCGCCGGCATCGGCGTCAGTTTGTTGATCTCCCGGGTGATCCGGGCAAGCTCTCCGCGGGCGTAAGAATCGCCGGCAAGGGCAATGGCGAAGAAGAGATAGGATTCGATGATTCGGTTGTCCACTTCCCGGATCTCGAAAAGGGTGTGCTGGGTTTTGAGCTCGTCCTCGGTGAGCTGGAAGAGGATATCGACGCTTTGCCATTCCGCCGTCCTCGCCCGGACGGTGTCGAATACGCCGGGTGTTTGAATGAAATAGTCCGCGAAGCCCATATAGTTGTTGGGCGTGAGCAAAAAGGTTTTATCACTTTTATACCCAAGGATATTGAGCAGGTTTCCGGCCGCTTCGATGAACGGACGATCCGGGATGGTCTTGAGGGCGTTTTGAATACGCGTTTTCAGATCGGTCATGGTGCCTGCCTCTCCTTGATCACGAGCCAGGTGACGAGTTCGAAGTCGTCGGCATCCTCCGCCTGGCGGGAACGGGGGATCAGTCGGCCGTCCCTGCCGGAGAGAAGGGCGCCGATCGCCCGCTTTTTGAACGTGGCCATAATCGCGGCGACGGACTTTGCAAGCAGGTCGTCATAGCGGGCCATGACGTCGCCGTTTCCGGTCTCATGGTTGAAGAGGTCGCAGAGCGCCTCGCAGGCCTTGTCCTCCGCGGCGGCAAGCATCCGGAAGATCTCCAGGATCTGCTTGGCCTGGGTGAAGTTGAAGCGGACCACGCCGTCGTCGCGAATGTAAACAAGGAAGCAGGGTTGGAGGGGGTTTACGGTTTCGTTCCCGACCGTCTCGCCGACCTGACGGAGGCAGAAGATCGCGCCGGGGCGGATGACTGGATGGCCCGGCGGCGCGGCGACGACGGCGTAGAGACCGAGCGGTGCGTTCTCCAGCTTCTCCCGGTTCGCCTCGATATAGTTGGCCAGCTCGATTCGGAAGTCATCGAGGGTGAATTCGCTTAGCGACACGCCATCGGCCGCCTCCTCTGGATCGAGGATCTCCTCCCGCAGCCGTTTCAACTGCCGGTCCCGGTATTTCAGGTCGCCGGCGATGAGCTCACGGATCTCCTCCTGGAGAAGATTGTCGTCCGCCGTGGCGGTGAAATCGACCAGGGCCATCCGCGCCTCGACGCGGTCCTTCAGGGTGATGTAGCGGTCGAGGTCCTTGGTCGGCCAGAAGTTGATCAGACGGACGGAGGCGTTTTGGCTTCCGATCCGGTCGATTCGGCCGA